>NZ_JAALCR010000054.1 GCF_011065895.1 Paludisphaera rhizosphaerae
AGAGCGTCAACTGCCGTTCGCCCTTGAGCCGGAGGTCGTCGGCGAACAGGTGCATCCGCCCGGCGGGGATGCCCGAGACGTAGGCCTGCCCTCCCAGGCCTGGCCGTTCTTATACCTCACCCAGACGACGTGGCAGGTCACGACGCCGTGGTGCTCCAGTTCATCGATCTGCCGCTCCAGGTCTGGCCTTACACGGGCTTATTTGGCCGGTCAGCGATCGGCGCGATTACTCCCGTTCCGCATCCTGGCGAGCCGCACACCTGTTAACTGGAGGCGATTCCACGCAGGGTTAGGCTCGCCTCGTCTTATCCAGCGATCTTCTGCCAAGGCTCGAGGGGAGGTGGCCCCCCGTGTTGCGAGCAGCCTTCCCCTGGCGCAATCCTCATCAACCATCGAACACTTCAGCGAATGGTGATTGCGGATTTGCCGATGGCACGCCAGCCCGCAGCCACGGCGGCAACCAGGTGGCCCGATTTGGGGTGCTCGGGCTCGATGTCGACGGGGAGGTCGTTTGCGTGGAGGGCCTCGGAGGTCGTCGGGCCGACGGAGCCGACGACGACCCGTGCGGCCAGCGACTCGCGGAGGTCGGCCTCGATCCCCTCGGCCTTCGCCACCTCGAGGACGTGCTCGACCTGCTGGGCCGCCGTGAACAGAACGGCGCCGATCTCGCCGGCGACGATCCGGGCCAGGGCAGAGCGGAGCGGTTCCAGGTCGACGGGCAGCGCCCAGCGATAGACCGGGACGCGGGTCACGTCGGCCCCACGGTCGGCCAGGCCGCCGAGCAGCTCGGGGGCGGGCTTGCCGTACTCCTGAACCGCCACCCGCAGGCCGGCGACCGGGGCGAGCTCGTCCAGGGCCGCTAGGGTCTCACGCCAGGTGTTGGGCGAGGGGACCATGACGTCGATCGTGGTGCCCAACTCGCGGAGGGCGGTCGCAGGCTTGGGGCCGCGGGCCACGACCTTCGTCCTCCTGAGGGCTGCGACCCAGTCGTCCTTCGACATCCGATCGCCGAGCAGCCCGACGAGGTAGCGGACGCCGACGCCGGTCTCGAAGATCGTCAGGTCGAACCGGCCGTCGGCCAAACCCTCGACGAACGCCAGGGCGTCCGGCGACTCCTCCAGGGGGACCTCGCGCATCGAGGGGGCGGGGACCGGCTCGCCGCCGTGGCGGACCACCAGGTCGGCGAGCGGGCCGGCCATGCGGGCCTCGAAGATCGCCACGCGAAGGCCGTCGAACGGGGTGGTTGACTCGCTCATCGTTCGTCCGAGCTGGAGGTTGCGGGAATCTCGTGACAGTCGGCCCTGGCGCGTCAGGCGACGCCCTGGACCTCGGGACGGACCGCCGGCGCATCGGGCTCGATGCGATCGCCCGTCTCCAAGAGCATATCGCGCCATCCCCGGCTCGCGAAGCTCAGGGCGACCGCGCCTCCCAGGCCGCCGAGCAGGCCGAAGGCGACGAAGCCGGGGCCGAATCCGCCGGTCAATTGCTTCAGCGAGCCCAGCGCGGTCGGCAGCAGGAACCCGCCGAAGCCCCCCGCCGCCCCGACGAGGCCCGTCACGACGCCGATCTCTCGGGGGAACCGCAGCGGGACGAGTTGAAAGACCGCACCGTTCCCCATCCCCAGCGCCGCCATGGTCGCGAACAGCAAGGCCGTGCCGACGAATAGCGAGGGGGGAGACGTCGCCAGGCCGAGCAGGGCCGCCCCCGCGGCGAGATACAACCCGGAGAGCACGGAGACGCCGCCGAAGCGGTCGGCCAGATGGCCTCCGAACGGCCTCAGGGCCGATCCGGCGATCACGCAGAGCGTGGCGAAACTCCCGGCGTCGACCTTCGAGACGTCGTACTGGCTCACGAAGAAGACGTTGAGGAAGCTCGCCAAGCCCACGAAGCCGCCGAACGTGATCGCGTAGAGCAGGCAGAACCACCAGGCGTCGCCGATGCGGAGCACGTCCGCATACGCCGAGAGCGGCCGCGGCGCCGGCTGATTGGGCGCATCCCTGGCGACCAGCCAGAAGAAGCCCATGACCAACAGCAGCGGGATTAGGGCCAGGCCGAACACCGCGTGCCATCCCCAGGCGGCGGCGATCCGAGGCCCGAAGAACGTGGCCAGCGCCGTGCCGCTGTTCCCTGCGCCGGCGATCCCCATCGCGAGGCCTTGATACTGCGGAGGATACCAACGGCTCGCCAACGGCAGCGCCGCGGCGAAGCTGGCCCCGGCCGCCCCCAGCAGCAGGCCGACCAGGATCATCGCCGAGAAGGAGTCGGCCCAGAGCCAGCCGAGCGTCAGGGGGACGCTCGTGATCGCCATCCCCAGGAGCCCCGCGCGGCGGGCGCCGATCCGGTCGGCGAGAAGTCCCAGGACCAGGCGGAGGACCGCCCCGCCCAGCAGTGGGACGGCCACCATCAGCCCTTTTTGGAAGTCGGTCAGGCCGAACTCCGAGCTGATCGAGTTGGCCAGGGCGCCGGGGAGGAGCCAGACCATGAAACTCATGTCGAAGTATAGGAACGCGGCGAGCAGCGTCGGCGCGTGGCCGGCTCGGCGAAAGTCGCGGAGGTTCATCGAATCTCCAGGGCTGGCGTCGAAGGAAGGGTCGGAAAGGATCACACGCAGGAGACGCAGGCTTTGGGAACTCGGGCGAGCTTGGCCGTCTCGTTCTCGGGGGGAAGCTCGACGAAGACGTCGTCCCCCTCGACGCGGACCGGGAAGACGGCGATCTTCATCGCGTCACCGCTGAGGCACGCGCCGGATTCGAGCGAGAAGGTCTTCTTGTGCAGCGGGCAAGCGACCTTGGGGACGCCCTTCTGCTCGCCCAGGATGCCGCGGGCCAGGACGGCTTCTCGCTTGTGGGGGCAGGTGTTCTGGCTGGCGTACCAGCCGCCGTCCTGGCCGTAGCGATAGACGGCGATCTCAGCCGCGCCGTGCTTGATCGCCCGGCCGCCGTCGACCGGGAAATCGGCGACGGCGCCCACGCGCACCCAGTTCCGGGAAGGCGTCGGCCGCTTCCGGCTCGGCGGGCCTTCGAGCGTCTCGACCGCGACGAAATCGGAGGGCCAGTCGACGGGCCGCTTCTGGCCGCGTTCGGCGACGAACTCGATCCCCGGCTCGACGTCGTCGGTGTTGGCGAACTGCTGGAAGAACCGGCGCTTCTCGGGATCGTCGACGACCGCCTTCCATTCGCACTGGTAGGAATCGACGTGAGCCTGCATCTGCCGTTCCAGCTCTTCCGCCAGGCCGAGCCGGTCGTCCACGATGACTTCGCGGAGGTACTCGATTCCCCCGTCCATGGCCTCCAGCCAGGTCGACGTTCGGGTCAGCTTGTCGGCCGTCCGGACGTAGTACATCAGGAAGCGGTCGAGGTAGCGGATCGCCGTGTCCTCGTCGAGGTCGGCGGCGAGGAGGTCCGCGTGCCGAGGGCGGGCGCCGCCGTTGCCGCAGACGTACAGGTTGTAGCCCTTCTCGGTGGCGATCAGGCCGAAGTCCTTCCCCTGGGCCTCCGCGCACTCGCGGACGCAGCCCGAGACGGCCCCCTTCAGCTTGTGCGGCGCTCGCAGCCCGCGATAGCGCAGCTCCACCCGGATCGCGAAGCCCACCGAGTCCTGGACGCCGAACCGGCACCAGCTCGACCCGACGCAGCTCTTCACCGTCCGCAGCGACTTGCCGTAGGCGTGGCCGCTCTCGAAACCGGCCTCGATCAACTCCGCCCAGATGTCCGGAAGCAGGTGGACCGGCGCCCCGAAGAGGTCGACCCGCTGGCCGCCGGTGATCTTGGTGTAGAGGTCGTACTTCTTGGCGACCCGGCCCAGCACGATGAGCTGGTCCGGCGTGATCTCGCCGCCGGGGACGCGCGGGACGACCGAGTAGGTCCCCCCTCGCTGGATGTTGCCGAGGAAGCGATCGTTGGTGTCCTGGAGCGTGGCGTGCGCCGGGTTGAGGACGTGCTCGTTCCAGAGGCTCGCCAGGATCGAGGCCGCCGCCGGCTTGCAGGTCTCGCAGCCTCGGCCGCGGCCGCACATGGCGATGAGGTCGTCGAACGTGCGGACGTTGCGCACCCGGGCGATCTCGTAAAGCTCGCGCCGGCTGTGAGGGAAGTGCTCGCAGAGGTGGTCGTCCACCCGCGCGCCGGCCGCCTTCAGCTCGGCCTTGAGCAGCCCTGTCACGCGCGGCAGGCAGCCGCCGCAGCCGGTGCCCGCCTGGGTGCAGCTTTTCACCTGGTCGAGCGTCGTCAGCTTGCCGGCGCGGATCGCCTCGCAGACCTGGCTCTCGGTCACGTTGTTGCAGGAACAGACCTGGGCGTCGACCAACCCGCCGAGGGCCGAACCCTTGCCCGTGGAGAGGAGTTCGCCCGGCGCGAAGGAGAGCGGCTTGTCGCTCTTGAACACCGAGAGCAGCGTGCCGTAGTCCGAGGCGTCGCCGACGAGCACGCCGCCGAGCAGCCGCGAGCCCTCGGCGTTGAAGACCAGCTTCTTGTAGACGCCCCGGAACGGGTCCTCGAAGGTCAAGGCCCGCGCCGCGCCCGCCTCGGCGTCGGCGAACGGGTCGCCGAAGCTGGCGACGTCGACGCCCATGAGCTTCAACTTCGTGGACATATCGAAGCCCGCGAACGCCTTCGCCGCGCCGGTGAGATTCCCGGCCGCGACCTCGGCCATCTCATAGCCGGGGGCGACGAGCCCGTAGACCATCCCTCGGTGCGACGCCACCTCGCCGACCGCCAGGATCTCCGGGTCGGACGTCCGCATCGCGTCGTCGACGACGACCCCGCCTCGGGGACCGACCTCCAGCCCGCAGGCGCGGGCCAGCTCGTCGCGCGGGCGGATGCCGGCCGACACGACCACCATGCCGACCTCCAGCGCGTCGCCGTCGGCGAAGGCCAGCCCTTCCACCTTGCCGTTGCCCAGGAACTCGCGCGTGCTCTTGCCGAGGTGGACCCGGACGTCCATCGCCTCGATCTTGGCCAGCAGCGTCCTCGCCCCCTCGTCGTCGAGCTGCCGGGGCATCAATCGCGGGGCGAACTCGACGACGTGGGTCTGCAGGCCCAACTCGCGAACGGCCTTCGCGGCCTCCAGCCCGAGCAGGCCGCCGCCGATCACCGCGGCCGCCGCCGCGTGCGGGGCGTAGGCGAGGATCGCCTCCAGATCCTCGATCGTCCGGTAGACGAAGATCCCTTTCTTGTCTACACCCGGCGCCGCCGGCACGAACGGTGCGGAACCGGTCGCCAGCACGACGGCGTCGTACTCCACTTCACGACCCGACGTCGAGACCACCATCCGACGCTCGCGGTCGATCGTCGCCACCCGGTCGCCAACGTGCAGCTCCACGCCGTTGTCGTCGTACCAGGCCCGGGTCGCAATCTGCAGGGGCTCGGCGTCGCGCTTGTCGAAGAACTTCGAAAGGTTCACGCGATCGTACGCCGGCCGGGGCTCCTCGCCGAACGTCACGATCCGGTAGCGGCGCTCCAGGTCCAGCGCCACCAGGCGCTCGCAGAAGCGGTGCCCCACCATGCCGTTGCCGACGACCACCACGGTCCGCCTCGGGTCGCGCTTCCGGTTCATCTTCGGGCCCTCCTCGTACCAGGGGTCAATGACTCATCGACTCGTTGATGTTCAGGCGAACCTCGTCGCCGCGGGCGAGGCGGGCTCGGACCGCGCAGGCCTTGTAGGCGGGCTGGCGCGACTCCGGATCGAAAGTGGCCAGCGTCAGCAGGTTGGTCGAGCCGTCGTGCATCGGCATGAAGAGGTCGCCGCGGGCGATCGTCGGAGTGACGAAGGCCCGAACCGTCGCCGAACCTCGGCGCGACTCGACGACGGTCCAGTCGCCGGAAGCTGCGCCGAGGGCCTTCGCGTCGTCGGGGTGGATCTCGACGTACGGATCGCGCGGGTAGAGCTTCCGGAGGACGTCCGATTTCGAGGTGCGAGTCTGGGTGTGCCACTGGGCCGCGCTGCCGCGACCGGTGAGGAGCTGGTAGGGGAACTCCTCGTCCGTCGGCTCGGGGAGCGGGCGAGGCTCCGTGAACACGAAGCGAGCCCGGCCGTCGGCGTGGCAGAAGCGGCCGTCCTCGAAGAGCCGACGCTCCGGGGCCGTGTTCGGGGCGTCCGCGGGATAGGGCCACTGCACGCCGCCGGCCTCGTCGATCGCCCGGAAATCGGCGATCCCGCTGATGTCGCACGGGCGACCCGCCGAGAGGCGCTTGAGGATCTGGAAGGCGGCCTCCGGCGACGTCCACTCCGCGAAGAGGTCGCCGCAGCCGTAATACTCGGCGGCGAGCCGGAAGATCGAGAAGTCCGCCAGGGCCATGCCCGGGGCCCGCCGCACCTTCTTGAGCAGGCCGACCCGGCGCTCGGAGTTGATGAACGTCCCCTCCTTCTCGCCCCAGGCCGCGGCCGGCAGCAGGAGGTCGGCCAGCTCGGCCGTCTCGGTCGAATGATACATGTCCTGCACGACGAGGAAGTCGAGCTTGCCCAGGGTGTGACGGAGGTCTTCCTGATCGATCCAGGAATGCGCCGGGTTCGTCGCCACGACCCAGAGGCCGCGGATCGCGCCGTCGCGGACTCCTCGGATGATCTGGTCGTAGGACCAGCTCGGGCGGGACGGGATCCGCTCGACGGGGAGCCCGAGGATGGACGCGACCTCGGACCGATGGTCGGGGTCGGCGAAGTCGCGTCCGCCCAGGAGCCCCGTCGTGTTGGAGAACAGCCGCGAGCCCATCGCGTTGCACTGGCCGGTGATCGAGTTCGCCCCGGTCCCCGGCCGGCCGATGCTCCCCGTCATCAGGGCGATGTTGATCGCCGCCTGCGCCGTCTTGACCCCCTGATGGCTCTGGTTGACCCCCATCGTCCACCAGAGCGAAACCCGTTTCGACCGGGCGATCCGATCGGCGGCGGCGCGGACGTCGTCGGCGGGCAGCCCGGTTTCGCGGGCCACCCGCTCGACGTCGAAGGCCCGCACGAAGGCCTTGAACTCATCGAACCCCGTCGTGTGAGCCTCGACGAAGCGGCGGTCGACGGCCCCCGCCTCGATCAGCAGTTGCGCGATGCCGTAGAGGAGCGTCAGGTCGGACTTGGGGCGGGCCGGGAGATGCAGCGTGGCCGCCATCGCCGTCTCGGTCCGCCTGGGGTCGATCACGATGATCTCGGGCGAGTGCGGGTTGCGCGTGGCCCGCTGCCAGAGGACGGGATGTGCGATGCACGGGTTCGCCCCGATTAGGACGATGCAGTCGGATTCTTCCAGGTCCGCGTATGTGTAAGGCGGGGCGTCGAACCCGAACGACTGCTTGTAGGCCGTGACCGCGGAGGCCATGCACTGGCGGGTGTTGCCGTCGCCGTGGATCATTCCCATGCCGAACTTGGCCACCGCGCCCAGCAGGGCCATCTCCTCGGTGGCGATCTGGCCGGTGCTCAGGAAGGCGACCGACTCGGGGCCGTGCTCCGCCTGGATCTCGTGGAAGCGTGCGGCCATCGTCCTCATGGCCTCGTCCCAGCCGACCTCGCGGCGACGGCCGTCGACGTCGCGGAGCAGCGGGGCGACGGCCCGGTCGGGGGCGCCCAGGACGGCGAGCGCCTCCCAGCCCTTGGGGCAAGCCATGCCGCGGTTGACGGGGTAGTCGGCCGTCGGGCTGAGGTTGACCGCCTCGCCGTCGCGGAGGTGAACGGTCAGGTTGCAGCCCGTGGAACAGAAGCCGCAGACCAGGCCCGTCGTCGCGTCGGGGACTCGCGAGGCCGGGACCTGACCGAGCCCGAAGCCGCCGGGCTCGCGATGCAGTTCACGGGTGAGGCGTCCGTCCTTCGCATGGACGAGTTCCATCAGCCGTCGGAGGGTCGCCTGGGCCGAGGAGGGGATCGTCATGACGGCAGCCCTCCCGGCATCCTCGGCTTGGGCGCCGCCGTGAAGAAGAGGTGCCGCTCGACCATCTCGCCGGCCGTCGCCGTCGCCAGGCTCAACACGCCGGCAAGCGCGGCGAGAATCGGCAGGCCGCCGTACGCCGCGGCGAGGCTCGCGATCGGCAGGAGCAGCCCGCCGGCGACGCCGAGCGCCACGCGGACTTTGACGAACCGTCGCAAAGGCCCGCGGAGCAGCCAGGCCGCCTGGCCGAGCGGGCCGTCGTCTCGATCGCCGCGGAGGTCTCGGGCCTCGAAGGCCAGCTTCGCCGCGACGACCGCCGCCAGCGCTGCGGCCACGATCGCCAGTCGACCCGCGATTGGTCCGGTAGGTTGGACTTTCGCTGAAACGCCCAGGCAGGCCACGGCCGTCGCCAGGCTGAGCGTTGCGGCAGTGCCGGCGAACTTCCATCCCGCGATCGAGGCGTGCCAGTGACGACGTCTGACCGCGTGGTAAACCATCACCGAGCAGCCGACGCCCGCTGCGCCCAGCACGGCGACGGTCGCCAGCAGGGCGGGCCGCAGCCAGACCGGTGAGGCCAGCCGGTCCGCAAACAGCATCTCCGCCGCGACGTACGCACCGGCCGCCTTGGCGAACGTCCCGAGCGCGACGACCTCGCGGCTGAGCCAGGAGTGCCGAAGGCCCAGGATCGCCCGGTAGGCGTACTGCGGCCGGCCCAGGTGGGCCAGGCTCGCTCCCAGGCCGACGAAGCCCAGGCCCAGGCAGACCGGCAGGAACGCCGCCCCGCAGACGCCGTTCGGTGAACCGGCGGACCGGGCGAGCAGATCGAGGAGGAAGCCGCCGGCGGCCAGTTGCGTCAGCACCAGCATCACCGTCAGCGGCGGGTGGGCGTGCTCAGCCCGAGGCAGCCCGTCGTCGGCCGCGCGAAGGTCGCCGGCGGCCGCCGACAGGAAGACCGTGGTCGGCGTCGTGTACGAGGGGTCGAAGGCGTCAGGCAGGAATTCGCCCGACTCGGCCCGACTGCGAGCGTCGTCGCAACTCACCACCCGGATCCGGATCGCCTCGTGCGGGCAGGCCTGGACGCACGCCGGGGCCTCGCCGGCCCTTAGCCGATCGGCGCACATGTCGCACTTGCGGACGATGCCCAGGTCGGGCTGGTACTTGGGGACGTCGTACGGGCAGGCGAGGGTGCAATACTGGCAGCCGATGCACTGGTCGTCCAGATGCCGGACGATCCCGGTGATCGGGTCCTTCTCATAGGCCTCGACGGGGCATGCGTTCCGGCAGGCCGGTTCCACGCAGTGATGACAGGCCGTGGTCACATGCTGAATCACCGGAAGGGCCGTCGAACCGCCGACGAGCAGCCCGACGTCTCGCCAGGTCTCGTGGTCGTCGAGCCCGTTGAGGGCGTGGCAGGCCGCCACGCACGCCTTGCAGCCCGAGCACCGCGAGAGATCCACCTCGAAGGCGAGCTGCTCGCCCGGCCCGGGCGCCGAGGCCGGCAACAGGGCCGTGTAATACCACTCCCGCAGCGGCGCCGTCGCCTCGCGATGGAACTGAGAGAATCGCTCGACGGCGGTCAGGTCCCTCTGCTCTTTGATGAGCGAGACGAGCAACCCGTCGGCGGCCTTGAAGGCCGACGGGCGGGCGACTTCGCCTGGAGGGGCGATCGCTACGGACGTACCTTCGTCGTCGAAGTCCATCGCTCGATGTACCTCTTACGGGAAGTCGTGCTGGGCAAGGGAGCCGACGACGGCCGGATGGAGAGGAGAGGGCCGAACCGTCGTCGACGACGGCCCCTCCAAAGCAGCGAGAATGCCACGGCCCAGATCCGGGCGTTCTTTTGCGGAAAGACGAAGGGCTGCACCCACGACCTTCGCAAAACCGAAGGGTGACGCACCGGTCAGAGTGAGGGAAATGTCAGTTGTTTAAGCGTGGCTGCGCGACTTGCGGGCGATCGCGGGCGACCAAATCCACAGGCTCGGAGGGACCCTCGAAGGCGAGGGCGAGACGCAGCAGCTCGGGGAGCGATTCCACGCCGAGCTTCCGCATCAGGCCGGCCCGGCGCATCTCGACGGCCCGCGACGTGATATCCAACCGGGTCGCGATCTCCTTGTTCGCCAAACCTGATTGGATGAGCTTCAGGACCTCACGCTCCTTGTCGGTCAGCTCGTCGAACTGGGCGCGGAGGCCCTCGTAAGCGGCCCGACGTTCCAGCCTTGCGGACGATTCGCGGAGGGCGTGCTGGATCTTGTCCAGCAGGATCTGGCCGTTGAAGGGCTTCTCGAGAAACTCCACCGCCCCCGACTTCATCGCCCGGACCGCCATCGGGACGTCGGCGTGCGCCGTGATGAACAGGACCGGCAGGCTCGACCCGTAGGCGCACAACTCCTCGAACAGGTCGAGGCCGCTCGCACCGGGCATCCGCACGTCCAGCACCAGGCAGGCCGGGCCGCCTTCGCGGTATTCGCGGACGAACTCCTCCGCCGAGGCGTAAGAGATCGTAGGCAGACCAACCGTCTTGAGCAGCCAGCGCAGCGAGTCCCGCATGTCGGGATCGTCATCCACGATGTAGACCGTCGGTTCGCTCATGCTCGGAGTGGTCGACCGGCGCCTGGAAACGGAAAGTCGTTCGCTGCCCAGGTTCGGACTCGACCGTCAGCCTTCCCTGGTGAACCGCCGCGATGGTGCGACAAATCGCCAGGCCCATGCCCATTCCGTCGGCACGGGTGCTGAAGTAGGCGTCAAAAACGCGCTCAAGCTGGTCTGGTCCGATCCCGGGTCCGTTATCGCTTACCGCCAACTCAACCTGGTCGCGACCGCAGCGTCGCGTCGCCACAACCAACGTCGGATTCGAGGTATGCGACCGGAGGAAGGCTTGCAAGGAGTTCTGAATCAGGTTGACCAGGACCTGCTGGAGCTGGACCGGGTCTCCCCATACCCTTGGCAAGTCGGGTGCCAGATCCACCCGGACGGCTACGCCCTGCCGTCCGATCTCGGTCCCGAGGATCTCCAACGCGTCCGCGATGACCCGGCCGGCGTCGACGGTCTCGTGCGGGCGAGGACGCTTGGCCACGAAATCGCGCACCTGCTCGATGATCCGGCCGGCGCGCATCGTGGAGTTGCGGAGCCGCTGGAGGGCGTCGCGGACCTCCTCGAGATCGGGCTGCGGGGCGTCGAGCGCGATGAGACACCCCTCCGCGTAGTTGGCGATCGCGCCCAGGGGTTGGTTCAGCTCATGGGCCAGCGACGACGCCATCTCGCCGATGGCGTTCGTTCTACCCACGTGGGCGAACCGTTCCAACAACACCTGATGTCGCTTCCCAGCGTCTTCCAGCTCACGCGTCCGTTCGAGCACACGGTCTTCCAACTCGTCTCGGGCGACCTGAAGGTCAACAATCTGACGGCGGATCACGTCAACGGCCGGCCTGAGGACGAAGCGGCCGATCGCAACGAGAATCGCCAGCGTTAGCCCAGCCAGCACCCAGCCGACGAACCGGACCGTCTCGATGCGTCCTCTCGCCTCGGATTCGTAGAGGCCCACCAAGGCGTCCATCAGGCGGAGATATTCCGGTTCGTGATCAAGGATGACTGTTAGGTCGGCCCGACGACGGTCCACATCGACTGGCTCGGACTCGAGTGTCGCGATCAGATCTCGGGCCGCGTCGTAGACCGCCTCGAAATGTGGTCTGAGCGTCTTCATTGCGGCCTTCACATCGTCACCCGAGCGTTCCAACGCCTCGTCGTCGGAGAGAGCGTTCTGCGCGTCCCCCCAGAGCTTCAGGACGTTCCTCGTCTCATTGAGGGCAGACTCATGTGTTGTATCCGTCCGGCGATCCAGAATAAGGAATGACTTGGTGAGCTGCTGACTGAGCATTCGCTGCCGACCAGATGTGTTGATCAATGGCGCATCTGTCGTCAGTCGCACGAGGTATGGCTGCACCAGGAGTTGATCTCCCAACAGCATCGCGGCTGCGATCGTGACCGCCAGGCGATATCTTCGGTCCAGAGCATCGCCTTTCCAGACATTCATCATTCAGAACCAGTTCCTCGATAACGTGGCATTCGGCCCGGCTGATCTCAATCGTAACCTCTGTCGAGCGCCGATGTTATAAACATGCTTGTGCATATAATCGAAGGATGCGATCCGGCGATCTGGGATGAGAACGCTGCCGGCCTGTCCCTTAATCGGTCGTCGGCAGCAGGCTCCCTTTGGAGTAGCGACGGCTCCGTCCTCGGGAACGAACAGCTTCCGTAGAGATCGTCCTACTCAATCTCGAGCCCGATTAGGTTGACGATCAGGGACCCGCTCGCAGAGCTGCACCCTCTCCAGGTCAGCCACGATGCCATGAGTGCGTCGGAACGTGCCGACGATCGCGCGGTTGAACAACAACCGACGGCAGGGCCGAAATCCTTCTAGCGATCGAGCAACTCGGCGATCGTGGCGTCGCCCTAGCCTTCCTCAATCGTGCGACGAATCCGGTCGATGACCTGGCCACCCCGCTCGGCGGAAAGGAATGACACACGACGTCGCTACCACGAACGACCGTGGGGTCAAAAAAAAGCGGGGCGTCTCTCAGTGAGAGACGCCCCGCTTCTTGAACAGGCTCCCCGACAAGGACTCGAACCTTGAACCTAGCGGTTAACAGCCGCTCGCTCTACCGATTGAGCTATCGGGGAATTACGCCCTGGAGGATACCGCCTGGAGCGGCTCGACTCAAGGGCAGTTGCGAGAAATCCTGAGAAATCTCATGAACTCCTGAGCATGACTGCCTGCGACGTCCGTCGCGGCGGCCCAGACTCAGGAGGTCTGGGTCTTATGGTGCTGCTCGATCGCTTTCTCAAGGATGCCGACGATCAAAGCATTCAGTGAGGCCTTGTCTTCCTTGGCCCAACTGGCGAGTTGCTCGTGGAGCACGGGTGGCATCCGAATCTGGAAATGCACGACAGTCTCTGGCATAGGATCGGCTCCTCGAATGGGAAAGGGGATGCTGGAGTGCGCGGTGTGATCGAGCGCCAGCCTGTCACCCGCCGTCCCGGGGACGCCGGGGCGATCGAGGGATGCATGGAAATTGTACACGCTCGTTTGCGCGAACCACCTAGAATTCCGCCCGCAGAGGACGTTTCATCGACTCCCTATTGTGGGGCTTCAACCGCTGGATGCAAGGTGGTTTCGGAGATATGGTTTGCGATTAGCCGGCGGTCGTACGTACGACCGTCCGGCCTGATGCGACCCGTCGACTGAATCACCCCCGCGCGGCTGAATTCACGCATTATGCAAGAATCCAGCTTCGGCGGAAACCGATTTCCTGTCCCATCGACGACCGGCCGGAGTTTTCTTTCACAATCCGCGATCATGGCTTATCGTGGCATTCTTCAAAGCTTCGCAGCCTGCGCGGCCGCAAGGGAGACGAGATGGATTCGCCGAACCCGGATCAGCCGTCGGCCGGCCAAACCTCCGATGTCCTGATTCGGCGCTTCGTCGAGCACTGGGGTGTGATGGCAAGATCATGGGGGATCAACTCCACGATGGGGGAGTTGTTCGCCTTGCTCTACATCACCGGCGAAGACTGGAACGCCGAGGATCTTCGGCTCCGCCTTGACGTGTCGCGCGGCAACGTCAGCATGAATCTCCGCGAGTTGATTGGCTGGGGCGTGGTCAAGAAAGTCCATCGTCCCGGCGAGCGCCGGGAGCTATACCGGGCGGAGTCCGACGTCTGGACGCTCTTCCGACGGATCATGAGCGAACGCAAACGCCGGGAAGTGGATCCCACGCGTCAGGTGCTCGACGACCTCGCTCAGGCGTCGGAACGCTCGGTCGGCCAGGAGGCCATGAACGAACGCGTACAGACGCTCCGGCGGTTGCTCGGAGCACTCGACCGACTCTCCGAGCGACTGATGGCCATGGATGCACAAGACCTGGCCGATCTCGGCAGGCTGCTCGGAGGCGGAGAGGAAGAGGAGGACGATTCAACGCCCTAGCTGTCGCCTCCTCCAGGCAACTCGGGAAATCCAGCGCGGACATCCGTCGGTGTCGAACACGCTTCCTCGCGGGGTTCCTGCCTTTCTCACGTCGAACCAGATCGCAGGCCGCGCGTCCTATCCCGCTGTGAGAAAATGAAAAGACCCCCGCAGACTCTCGTCCGCAGGGGTCTTTTCGGATTTCACCCGGCAATCACGCCTAGTCCGGGACGGTTCAGGGCGTGGTGCCTTCTTCCGCCTTGGGAGCGGCCTCGTGCTTCTGCCTGGGCTGGGTCAACTGATTCAGGGCTCGGGAGTTGACGCCTTCGGCACGCCCGACCACGGGAACGTTCATGTCGTAGCCGAGGTAAGCGAGCAGCCGGCCGAGGCTGATGGGACGGATGCCCAGGCTGCGGGCTTCCTTCACCATTTCGCCGAACCGCTTGTCGAACTGAGCCTGAGCGGCGATGGTGTTGTCGGACTGGTTCCCCTGGTAGGAGTCACGAAGCGGCGGCCGTTCCTTCGGGTCGTCGACAACGTACCAGGCGACGTCGGCGGAGAGCTTGCCGGTTTCCTTGCCGTGGTTCGGCGGCGGCAGGTCGTATTCGATCTTGCCGCCAGCGGCCTCGATCAGCCGCTTGAGGTCGTCGCGATCGTCCACCCCGTCGCGGTTCACGTCGATCTGACCGATCAAGGCGAACTTCATCGGGGCGTTGGCGTCCCAGGTGGCCGAGTAGACGATGTCGCCGATCCGCATCGGCTCGATGGGGCTGTTGGTCTTCGTGATCCGGCCGATGCTGAAACGGTCGCCGACCTGCGTCAGCACGATGTTCCCCTTCGGCTTCTCGGTGGGAATGCCCGGGGCGTTGGCGTCAAAGATCGTCATGCTCATCTGCGGCCGGGCGCCCTGCCGGCGAGTAACGTCGACATGGACCTCGTTCGTGGCGAAGTCGACGAACGTGATGTGGCCGTCGGGACGGTCGAGCACGTTGACGTTCTTCTCGATCTGATCGCGCTGCTCGCGAACCATGGCGGTGAGCTGATCGACCTTCCGCTCGTCCTCTTCCTTCGTTTGACGAAGCTGGGTCGAGAGGTTGGCGATATCCGTGCGAGCCTGGTCCAGATCCGTGGTGAGCTGGTCGACCTTCGTCAGAAGGACTTGCCGCTCCTGCTCGTGCTTGTTGTGCTCGGCCTCGAGATCCGACTTTGAGTCCTGCGCGGCCTTGGTCTGGACGTCAATCTGGCTCTTGGCCACGCTGGTGGACGACTCCAGATTGTTGCGCAGAGCGGCCTCGTTGGCAGCCAGCTCGCTGTCGACGATCGAGAGATTCTCCATCACCTCAAGGAGCCGGTTCAGGGAGGAGATGTAATTCTTGTTCGGCTCCTTGCGGAACGATTCCTTGGCGAGCTGGAGCTTCTGCTTGGCGTCTTCCAGCTCCGGCCCCTGCGCTCCCGCAGCCTGGGCCCGGGCGACCGAGTCGTTCACCGCCTTAGTGACGTCCTCCAGCCGCTTCTCCACGTCCTTGAGGTGGGTCGCGATTTCGGTCTTGGCCGTGTCGAATTCCGTGGCGCGGGTGCCGATGGACTTACGGAACTCGTCGAACTGATTAAGAGCCTCGTCGGCCTCGCGCCGGGACTTGGAGGCCTTGTCGGTCTCCGATTGGAGCAGCCCCTCGGAGCGGGCGTACGACGAGTAGAGGAAATAGGACGTCACGGCCAGGATCACCGTGAGCGTCACGAAGACCGCGACTGCGATCTTGAGACCCTGCGATTCGTTGGATGAGGCGGCCATGAATCTAAACTCCCTCGGAGCGGCTCTATGGCGACGGCGCGTGCAGTCGGCCGATTTGGAGATACTATGTCACACGGGGAGGGGAAAAACGAAATCCGCGCCGGGAAATCCTGCGCGGGCGATCTAGTCGGAACGGAATTTCCGGGAGAATTGGCGAGACCAGCCCCCTAATCGGGCCGATGAGACCACGACGAGGCGAGCCGGGCGCCCGGAACGCGCCCTAGCATCCTTCGAAAGGATACGATGTCCGACCGTCCCAAGTTCTATATTCTGGACGCCTACTCGCTGATTTTCCAGGTCTTCCACGCGATCCCGGAGATGACCAGTCCGAGCGGCCAGCCCACCAACGCCGCCTTCGGCGTGTTCCGCGACCTTCTCAACCTCTTCCGAGACAGAAAGCCCGCCTACCTCGCCGCCGCATTCGACGGCGGAGGACCCGTCTTCCGCTCCGAGATTTTCGCCGAATACAAGGCGAACCGGTCGGAGATGCCTCAGGATCTCGTCCCCCAGATCCCCGTCATCAAGAGCATCGTCGAAGGGTTCAACGTCCCGGTGCTGACCGTCCCTGGCATGGAGGCGGACGACGTGATCGCCACCCTGGCGAGGCGCGGCGAGGAGCGCGGACTGGACGTCTTCGTCTGCACCTCCGACAAGGACGCCCGCCAGCTCATTACCGATCACATCAAGATCCTCAACCTTCGGAAGAACGCGGTGATGGACGCCAAGGCTCTGGAGAAGGACTGGGGAATCCGGCCCGATCAGGTCGTCGACTACCTGGCCCTCACCGGCGACTCCGTAGACAACGTCCCAGGCGTCCCAGGCGTCGGCCCCGTTCTGGCATCGGGCTACCTCAAGCAGTTCGGCGACCTGGAGACACTGCTGGCCAATCCCGACCAGGTGAAGGGCCCCAAGAAGCAGCAGGCCCTGCGCGAACACGCCGAGACCGCCCGCCGCGCCCGTCGACTGGTCGCCCTGGAAGAGAATTTGCCGCTGGAATTGGACTGGGAGGCTCTGAGGGTCTCCCCTCCGAACGTGGCGGCCCTGAAGGCGATCTGCGTCGACTGCGGGTTCCACCGGTTCGTCGCCGAACTGGGTGAATCCGCCGAACCCGACGCGCCACCGACCCCGCGACCGGAATGGGTAGCCCACTATTCGACGATCGACACCCCCGAAGCGTTCCAGACTTTCCTCGAAGAAATTCGGAAACAGGATCGGTTCAGCATCGACACCGAGACGACCTCGGTGAATCCCCTGCTCTCAAGCCTCGTCGGGATCTCGGCTTCCTGGAAGGCGGGCGAGGCCTATTACATCCCGCTCCGCGCGCCGATCGGCTTCAAGATTCTGGATCCAGAACTCGTCCTGGATGGGCTGCGCCCGATCCTCGCGGATCCGAAGATCGAGAAGGTCGGCCAGAACGTGAAGTACGACATGCTCGCCTTCGGCCGCGCCGGGGTGGCCGTCGAGGGGCCGATCACCGACACGATGATCCTCAGCTACCTGTTGGAGAGCGGCGAACGCAACCACAGCCTGGACCAGCTCGCCGACCGCCTCCTCGGGCACGAGATGATCCCGATCACGGATCTCATCGGCAAGGGACGGAACCAGTTGCGGATGGACCAGGTGGACGTGCCTCGGATCACCGAGTATGCGGCCGAGGACGCCGACGCCACCTGGAGGATCTTCGAGATCCTCGCCCCCCGCGTCCATGAAGAAGGGCTGTGGGACCTTTACGCCGACCTGGAAAGGCCGTTGATCTCGATCCTCGCCAGGATGGAGGAGATCGGCGTGAAGGTCGACGTCGCACAGCTCCGGCAGTTGTCGACGGAATTCGCCTCGCGACTCGCCGAGATGGAGGAGGAGATTCACCGCCTCGCCGGCCGGCCCTTCAACATCAACTCGGTCCCCCAGCTTCGTCAGATCCTTTTCGAGGAACTGAAGCTCCCGAAGCTGCAGAAAACGCCCGGCGGCGAGTTGAGCACCGCCACCGAAGTCCTGGAGGAGTTGGCGTCGAAGCATCCGCTCCCGGCGCTCCTCGTTCGGCATCGCCAGCTCACCAAGTTGAAGGGGACCTACCTCGACGCGCTCCCGGAGCTCGTCCATCCCGAGGACGGTCGGATCCACGCATCATTCAACCAGGGCGTCGCGGCGACGGGCCGGCTCAGCTCGAGCGACCCAAACCTGCAGAACATCCCCGTCCGGACCGAGGAAGGACGGCAGATCCGCCAGGCGTTCATCGCCGAGAGTCCCGACTGGCGGCTGCTGACGGCCGACTACTCGCAGATCGAGCTGCGCGTACTGGCCCATTACTCCGAAGACCCAGCCCTGAAGCGAGCCTTCGACGCCGACCACGACATCCACCGGGCGGTCGCCGCCAGGATCTACGGCGTCCCCGAGGAACAGGTCGACGAGGGGATGCGTCGCGTCGCCAAAACGGTCAACTTCGGCGTCATCTACGGCCTCAGCCCGTTCGGCCTGGCGTCGCGGCTTGGGATCAAGCAGACGGAGGCCGCCGCTTTCATCGAGGCCTATTTCCAGGAGTATCAGGGCGTCGACCGGTTCATCACAAAAACACTCGAATCCGCACAGGCGGACGGTCGAGTGGAAACGATCCTCGGCCGACGGCGTCCGATCTCGGGGATCAAGTCGACGACCGGCCGAAACCGAAACCTCGCAGAGCGATTAGCCGTCAACACGGTGATTCAGGGCTCGGCCGCCGACCTCATCAAACGGGCGATGATCCTCGTCGACGGCCGTCTACGCGAGGCTGGCCTGAGCTCGCGGATGATTCTCCAGATCCACGACGAGCTCGTTTTCGAGGCTCCGGCCGACGAGATCCCCGTGCTGACCGTACTGGTCCGAGAAGCGATGACGGGGGCGTTGAAATTGGCGGTGCCCCTCAAGGTCGACCTCGCCGTCGGGCCGAACTGGCTGGACGTGGAGCCGCTCGACGACTAAACGCAGCGCATGAGGGAAATGGACGTTTCTCCATTGCAGCGGGTCTGTCGAGAGCGTATAAGTTAGTGGATCAATCGTGTATGGCCAGCAGCCGTTTTCGGTGCTTTCCCATCACCCCATCATCTCCCTCCCGCGGCCCGCACCTACGTGATTCGCCCAGGATCGAGATGACGGCCAGAGATCTTCTTTTCGCCCGCCCGCTCAGCCGGAAGCGTACGCCCCAGACGTACCGCCGGAAGAGGCGGAACGCTCCATGTGACGCCGATCGCGCCTGATAGCGCGAGCGCCGTTTGACAGAGGATCGCCTTTCGCACCCCACGCGACGCGTCGACGCCGAATGCCGCGCCCACGTCGCCTCCTGATGTTCCCCGTCGTGAGTTCAAATTCCCCCATGCCCGAGTCGCCCTCGACCATCGGCGAACCCTTCGCGCCAACGACGCGATGGAAGCACGGCTCGCTCCCCGTGATCGGCCTCACGGGGGCGGTCGGCGGCGGCAAGAGCGCCGCGGCGGCCCTGCTGCGGGAGCGGGGGGCGGTCGTGATCGACGCCGACGCCGTGGGTCACGAGGTGCTGCGACGCCCCGAGATCGCCCAAAGGTTGGCGGATCGCTTCGGTTCGGGAATCCTGACCGCCGACCAGACCGTCGATCGTCGTGCATTGGGCCGGATCGTCTTCGCCGACCCAGCAGGTCGACGAGATCTGGAGGCCGTCGTCCATCCGCCGATGTTCGAGGAATTCCAGCGAATCGTCGCTGAGTCCGAGCGTTGCGGCGAGGGGCCGATGATCGTCCTGGACGCTGCGATCCTGCTGGAATCGGGCTGGGACCATGCCTGCGACCTCGTCGTCTTCGTCGACGCGCCGAAGGAAGTCCGGCTGGATCGCGTCCGTCGCTCGCGGGGTTGGTCGGCCGAGGAGTTGGACGCCCGCGAGGCCGCCCAGTGGCCCGTCGAACGTAAGAAAGCCCGCGCCGACCGCGTCCTCGTCAATGACGACGATCTGGCGAAACTGACATTGAGCGTGGATCGGCTCATCGCCTGGATCGACCAGGTCGAGACGGTCCCTCCCCAATAAACCACGGACCGCGTCGAACGACCCACCGTACCTCGCTTCCTAGAGGCTCATTTCCAGTCATGCTCCTCGGACACGCCCCCCGACGTCGACGCTCCCCGCCCCACGCCATTTCCCGCATCCGCGGCTCGGCTGCTTCACGCGTCTAGTCAGTACAGGAGAACGGTTCATCATGGCCAACGAGACCCGCCCCCGCCGGGAGCCCTCCGGCGGCTCTCGCATCCGCAAGCCCGCCGCGTCGAGCAACCCGCCCGCCCAGGACGAGAGCGCCGGTTCCGTCCCCCCGACCACGGAGTCGTCCTTCCGCGAACGGCCTTCGCGTGAGCCCTATCGCGAGGAGGGCCCGGCCGACCGTGAGCCGATCCGGATCAACCGCCCGCGCGATCGCTCTGAGACGCCCGCGGCCGAACGCTCCGAGCGTGAGCCCGGCATGACGCTCCGCGACCGCATCGCTCGCGACCGCGCCGAGCGCGAGGCCGCCGCGGCCCCCGTCGCGCATGAGGGCATCCCGGTCGGCCGAGATCGTGATCGGGACCGCGACGCCTCCGCGAGCATCCGCGAACGCGTCCGCGAAGCCCGCGACGCCGAGCCTATCCCGAGCTTCCGCGATCGAGATCGCGACCGCGAAAGGCCGGAACGCGAACGGCCGGATCGCGAGCCCTCGTTCAACTCACGCGACCGCGACTACTCTGCGCCGTCGAGAGTCGATCGGACCCCGCCGCCCCCGCCGGCCGCCGAGCCCAACGCCGAGGAGTTCCCCGACGTTGAGGACGAGGACGTCTTCGGCGACGTGGCGATCCACGACCGGTATGAAGACATCAAGCGCGGCGAGATCCATCTCACCGAGCTTCAGAAGATGACGATGCCCCAACTCATCAAGACGGCGAAGTCGGAAGGCATCGCCGACTTCATGGGGCTGAAGAAGCAGGATCTGATCTTCAAGATCCTCAAGGAACGGGTCAAGCAGAACGGCCTGATGTACGGCGAGGGGACTCTGGAAGTCCTCCCCGACGGCTTCGGCTTTCTCCGCAGCCCGGACTACAACTACCTCCCCTGCCCCGACGACATCTACGTTTCTCCCAGCCAGATACGCCGGTTCGGCCTCAAGACGGGCGCCATCGTCTCGGGCCAGATCCGACCGCCCAAGGAGAACGAGCGCTACTTCGCGCTGCTCCGAGTCGAGGCGATCAACTTCGAGGACCCGGACAAGCTCAGCGAGAAAGTCGGCTTCGACGACCTCACGCCGCTGCACCCGCAAGGTCGGATCAAGCTCGAGACGAGCAATGAAGAGATCAACATGCGGGTGGTCGACCTGGTCACGCCGATCGGCTTCGGCCAGCGCGGGGTGATCGTGGCCCCGCCGCGGACGGGCAAGACGATCCTGCTCCAGAAGATCGCCAACAGCATCCTGACCAACCATCCCGAAGCCTACGTCATGGTCCTCCTCATCGACGAGCGGCCGGAAGAGGTGACGGACATGGAGCGGTCGGTCAAGGGACCGACGGCCGAAGTCATCAGCTCGACCTTCGACGAGCCCGCCTCGCGACACATCCAGGTCGCGGAGATGGTCATCGAAAAGGCCAAGCGGATGGTTGAGTTCGGCAAGGACGTCGTGATCCTGCTCGACTCGATCACGCGGCTCGCCCGCGCTTATAACACGGAAGCCCCGCACTCGGGCAAGATCCTCACCGGCGGCATCGACGCCTCGGCCCTTCAGAAGCCGAAGCGGTTCTTCGGAGCCGCTCGGAAGATCGAGGAAGCCGGCAGCCTGACGATCCTCGCCACCGCGCTGGTCGACACCGGCAGCCGGATGGACGACGTGATCTTCGAGGAGTTCAAAGGGACCGGCAACATGGAGCTGCACCTCGACCGCCGCCTGGTCGACAAGCGGGTCTGGCCGGCCATCGACATCAACAAGTCCGGCACCCGGCGCGAGGAACTCCTCATGGACGCCGACGAACTCCGTCGCGCCTGGATCCTCCGCCGCGTCCTGAACGACATGAACCCCGTCGAGGCGATGGAGTTCCTGATCGGCCGCATGAAGAAGCTGAAGAGCAACGCCGAGTTCCTCAACAGCATGAACCTGTCCTGAGCCCGGCGGCGATCGGCCGGACTCGTTCTCGCTCAACCGGGTCCGGTCGAGCCCGCCATCGGGCTCGACCGGACCTTTTCCTTTTCCTTTCCCTGTCCTCAACCCCTGAACGCCCATGCCGACCTACGAAGGCGACTTCTCCCCTCCTGCCGGCCGCTTTGCGATTGTCGTCGCCCGGTTCAACTCGATGGTGACCGAGGCCCTGCTGGCGGGCTGCCGCGACTCCTTCATCCGCCACGGCGTCGCCGAAGATCGCCTGGACGTTTACTGGGTCCCCGGCTCGTTCGAGGTTCCGCTGGTAGCCCGGAAGCTCGCCGAGGCTGGCAAGCACGCGGCCGTCGTCTGCCTTGGCTGCGTGATCCGGGGCGAGACTGGTCATTACGACCACGTCGCCGGCCAGGCCGCCGGTGGCGTCCTCCAGGCGTCCCTCTCGACGGGCGTCCCCGTCGTCTTCGGCGTCCTGACGACCGAATCCGTCGAGCAGGCGCTGAACCGCTCGGGCTTGAAAGCCGGCAACAAGGGGGGCGAGGCGGCTCTTGCGGCGATCGAGATGGTCAATCTGCTGGCGAAGATCGACGCGAAATAAATCTCCCTCACGAGCGAAGACCATCCAGGCGCTCCGCCGTCCACGGAGGCAGCCGAGCGCAGGAAGGGAGATCGCCTTGCGATATCATGAACTCGACCGCTCGCGGAAGCTGATTGCCGGCATGTGGCTGATTGGAATCGGTCTGCTGCTGGCCAGTCGGCACGTCTGGCCGGAGATCTTGCTGGTCGTCGGCTCGATCAAGCTGTCAGAGTCCCTCTTCATCACCGGGAGAGAACGTTCGCGACGCGCTGGAGTTTTGCTGATCGTCCTGGGGCTGTTTCTCTCGTTTCGGCTGGGCGTGGTCGAGATCCTCCTACTCCTCGGCGCGTGGATGATCGTCGACTCCCTGCGTCACCGAAGTCCCTACCGCAAGCCCGTGGTGGACGTCTCGCTTGACTGAGCCGGCCGAGAAGGGATTCAGCGAGGTCCGATCCTTGACTCCCGCAACCTCGGAAAGCCCCTCGCGCCTCCTCGTCGCCGTCTGGCTGGTCGGCCTCGGAGTGCTCTACGCCTCGAAGCGATTCTGGCCGGGAATCCTCTTTCTGGCCGGCGCGACAGCCCTCATTCAGGCGTACTATTACCCTGAGCGGCGCAACACGGGCCGGTTCGGCGTGTTCATGATCCTGCTGGGACTATGGGCCATGCTCCGTCTGAGCCTGCCTTTCCTGCTGATCGGCCTGGGAGTGTACCTCATCTTCTCCTCGCTCTCCTCGATGGGCGCGGGACGCAAGCCTCACGTTGATCAGACCCTCGATTGAATCTGACCGAGACAACGCCCCCGAGGATGGAGCCCGCCATGTCCTCCACGCTGCTGCCACAGGCATTCTGGTTCCGAGTCGCGGCCTCAGCACCCAAGGTCGAGGGGATCCCGCAGGACGACCCGAAGTCGTTGCTGGATCTGCCCGGGACCTGCACGATCCCCGATCTCGCCGCGCTCGACGGCCGCGACGCCTGGGCGCACGTGCGGGTCGGCTGGAACGCGGCGGGTGTAGGGATTTCGGTCCAGGCGGATGGGCTCGGCCTGAACGCCAAGACGCCAGATCGTCCCGAGGGCTTCGCGAACCTTGCTTTCTGGATCGACACCCGAGACACCCGGAACGTCGCCCGAGCCACACGCTACTGCCACCGCTTCCAGGCTCGGCTGACGCTTGGCCGAGACCGGAAGACTCTCAAGACCGATGTCGAGCAGCGCCCCATCGCCCGAGCCCTGGCCGACGCCCCCATTGCCGCCCCCTCCCTGCTCCTCCATCGCGCTGAGTTGCTCAAGAAGGGCTGGCGGTTCGAGTTGTTCCTTCCCGCCAAGGCCCTCCACGGCTTCGATCCCGAGACCAACCGCCGTCTGGGCTTCGCCTACCAGGTCTCCGACGCCGAACGCGAGGACCAGTTCCTGGGCGTCGGCCGGGACTTCCCGATCGGCGAGAATCCCAGCCTCTGGTCGACGCTCGAACTCAAGCCCTGACCCTCGGGCGTCGTTCACGCTAAAATGAAGGTTCATCAGCGTCCCGGCCGCCGGGCGCGGGCCGTCCCGCGTCTCGCGCGATGCCACGCCGGGAACCGCTGGAGGAACCGAACGATGCCTGAATTCGCCTACCAATCCCCCTTCCCGCTCGGCCCCGACACGACCGAATACCGAAACCTGGGGAAGGACCTCGTCTCGACCGCAACCTTCGAGGGCGAGGAGATCCTCAAGATTCAGCCCGAGGCTCTCACGCTCCTGGCCCGAGAGGCCCTCCGCGACGTCTCGTTCCTGTACCGGCCCGCCCACCTGAAGCAGGTCGCCGCGATCCTCGACGACCCCGAGGCGTCCGCCAACGACAAGGGCGTCGCCATCGCCCTTCTGAAGAACGCCGCCGTCGCCGCCGGCTTCCAACTCCCCATGTGCCAGGACACCGGCACGGCCACCGTCGTCGCCAAGAAGGGCCAGCGCGTCTGGACGGGGAACGGCAAGGACGAAGAGGCTCTCTCCAAGGGTATCTACACGACCTACCAGAAAGAGAACCTCCGCTACTCCCAGACGATCCCGACGACGATGTTCGACGAGCACAACTCGGGGACGAACCTCCCAGCGCAGATCGACATCCTCGCCACCAATGGGTCGACGTATGACTTCCTGTTCGTCGCCAAGGGGGGAGGTTCGGCCAACAAGTCGTACCTCTACCAGGAGACGAAGGCCCTCCTGAACCCGTCGAGCCTGGAGAAGTTCCTCAAGGAGAAGCTCCGCTCGCTGGGCACGGCCGCCTGCCCGCCCTACCACATCGCCGTCGTCATCGGCGGGACCTCGGCGGAGGCCACGATGAAGACCGTCAAGCTGGCGAGCGCCAAGTATTACGACCACCTGCCGACCGAGGGGAACAAACTCGGCCAGGCGTTCCGCGACCTCGAATGGGAGGCGAAGGTCCTGGAGATCGCCCGCCAGAGCGGCATCGGCGCCCAGTTCGGTGGGAAGTACTTCGCGCTCGACGCCCGTGTCGTCCGACTCCCTCGCCACGGCGCTTCATGTCCCGTCGGCCTGGGGGTGTCTTGCTCGGCCGATCGCAACATCAAGGGCCGAATCGACCGCGACGGCGTTTGGCTCGAAGTCCTGGAACGCGACCCCGCCCAGTACATCCCGGCCCAGTATCGTTCCGGCATGAGCGCCGAGCACGGCGTGAAGGTCGATCTGAATAGGCCGATGCAGGAAGTGCTGGCCGAGTTGACGCAGTATCCCGTCTCAACGCCGCTCAAGCTCAACGGCCGGATGATCGTCGCCCGCGACATCGCCCACGCCAAGATCAAGGAGCGGCTCGACCGGGGCGAGGGGATGCCCGACTACCTGAAGGCCCACCCCGTCTACTACGCCGGACCGGCCAAGACGCCCGAGGGAATGCCCTCCGGCTCGTTCGGCCCGACGACCGCCGGCCGGATGGACAGCTACGTCGACCAGTTCCAATCCCAGGGCGGGTCGATGATCATGATCGCCAAGGGGAACCGCTCGCAGGCCGTCACCGACGCCTGCAAGAAACACGGCGGATTCTACCTGGGCTCCATCGGCGGCCCCGCCGCCCTCCTGGCGCACGACAGCATCAAGAAGGTCGAGTTGCTGGAGTACCCCGAGCTGGGCATGGAAGCCGTCTACCAGATCGACGTCGTCGACTTCCCCGCCTTCATCCTCGTCGACGACAAGGGGAATGAGTTCTTCTCGCAACTCCCCGTCGTGAAGTGATCAAGTCCTTCCAAAGTCTTCCCCCCCCTCGCGGTGGAAGACAGACCACTCAGCGCTCAGATGAGGGGGACGACGGGCGAGGAATTCTCTGTCA
>NZ_JAALCR010000055.1 GCF_011065895.1 Paludisphaera rhizosphaerae
CCATAAACCAGACGAAATACCTCCCCCTACAAGCCCTCAAGGGGGGAAGGCCGTTATGGTCTCGGATCGTGAGCCGACGTGCCCTCCGAAATCCGGCGACCCTCATCCGCCGCTGCGCGGCACCTTCTCCCGGGGGGAGAAGGAACGATTCGCATCGGCCGTCGTCGATAAACAATGCGATCCGATCCGGCGGCGGTCGTCTCCCTCATCTCCTTCAGGCTACGCCCCATCCAGGGGATCTCACGCGGGTGCCAGACCCGAGGCCGTCGCCAGCGTCGACGTCCAGCGCGTCGCCTGGGGGATGTAGCGGCTGGACCGTGCGGTCGAGGCGGCGCCGAGGGTCGTCGCGGCCTTGACGACGGCGGCCGGGGTGGTCGCCTTGCTGGAAGACGGCCCGGTCGCCAGCGCGGCGAGGAAGGGGACGTCCGAGGCCGTCGGGGTCGTCGTCGCGAACGTCGCCGCCGCCGCTGCGGAGTGGACGACCGCCGGGGCGGCCGTGCCGGCCGTGCCGGTGATCGACAGCGACCACGACAGCAACGTCCCCTTGTCCAGGTACGCCACGTCCGAGACCTTCAGCGTCCAGGTCCCCTTGGCGTCCAGCCCGTTGAACACGCCGAGCGAGCCCTGCGGGGCGAACGTGCCGGTGAACGGGGCCGAGCCGCGGGTGATCGATGTGGACGCGGTCGAATCGAACGTGGTGTTCGTGTAGTTGTCGCCCGACCCGCCGTTGCGATTGGAGAGCGTGATCACCCGGCCTGACGGCGAGGTGAGCGTGATCACCAGGTCCGAGTCGTAGGTGTGGGTGAGGCTCAGGGTGACGGTCAGGTTCCCCACGACCACGTCGGCCGGCACCGCCACCGAGGAACTTACCGAGCCGAGGTCGGGGATCGCCGCTGGCAGACCGGCGGCCGCGTAAGAGGTCGTCGTCGTGGTCGGCGGATCGCTCGGCGGGGTGGTCGGCGGAGTCGTGGTCGAGCCGCCCCCCAGCGCGGCGACGACCGACGGCACGATGGGGCTCCCCAGGCCCGTTACCAGGTCGTAACCGGAGCCGGCGGAGTAGCCGTTGCTGCCGGAGGTGATGTCATGGAAGACCGACGACGGCGCGGCGTACAGCGCCGGCAGGGTCTGCGTGGCGCCGTCCATTGAGGACTGGCCGGCGATCGCCCGGCCCTGGTCGGCGATCGCGACCAGGCCGGCCCACATCGGCGACGACGCGCTGGTGCCGCCGACCTGGATCCAGGGAGCGGCCGAGCCCTGGCTGTACGAATCGTACACCGCCACGCCGGAGCTGGGGTTGGCGTCGAGCGAGACGTCGGGCGTGGTCCGCTTGGTGCTGGACTGCGTGACGGCCGACTGGTAGCTCGGCTTCGATTCGTACTTGCTGATCCCGCCGCCGCCGCTCGACCATCCGGACTCGCTCACGTAGGTCCCGTCCGAGGCGACCGAAAGCGTCGTGCCGCCGACCGCCACGACGTTCGGGGAGTACGCCGGATATCCAGCCGGCGCGCCGCTGTCTCCGGTGGAGGCCAGGAAGGTCACCCCCGCGTGGCCGGAAGGCGTGGTGAAGGTGGAGTCGTAACTGGTCTCGCTGGAGAACTCAGACGCGCCGAAGCTCATGGAGACGGCCGCGACCCCGGGCTGGGCCTTGGCGTAGTTCACCGCCGCGAACAGGTTGGCGATGCTGGACGAACTGGCTTCCACCAGCAGGATGCTCGCCCCGGGAGCGACGGCGTGCGCCCACTCCACGTCCAGGGCGATCTCCATCCCCCAGCCCGTGTTGCCGGTCGGGTAGCTCGTGCCGCCGGTCTGGTTGACCTTGGTGAAGACCGGGTCGGGCAGGCCGAACGCGACGTCGAAGGCGTGCAGGTCGCTGGAGGCGAACGACGGCGACGTGCTGCTGACGAACTTCGGATCGTCGTAAGCGTCGATGATGGCGATCGTCTGGCCGCTGCCGTCGCCGACGATCGACCCGAACGTCACCGAGTCGAATCCGTAGGCGTGACGGACCTGCGCCGGGGTCATGCCGTAAGGAGCCGAGGACCCGTGCGGGGTCATCGTCTCGCCCGCCGCCAGGACCGTCGGCACGGCGACGCCCACGGCGGTGAGGACCTCTCTCCGTTCCAGGATCTCAACCTGCCAACGAACGCGGCGAATGCGCGAACGGCGCGCGTGACGAAGCTGCGTCATGAGATCCTCGGTGGTGCGTGCGCAGAGATGTCGGTCGTCCCTGGGAGGGGGCCGGTTCGTTCCGATTCAGCGTCGGCGGCTCGTCGCCCCCCGCCTGTATGGAAAGGTGCGCGATCACATTAACGATCCGTCAGCGAGAACCGCAAGTGGAATCGTTAAATTCCTAAATCATTACCGCGTCACCGACGGATTCGATGTATGAGAGCTTGGCGGCTGTCATCGACGACGGCCAATGCACGGCGAATGAGGTCGCCGGATTTCGGAGAGAGCGTCGGAGCGATCTGGCCGATAACGGCCTTCCCCCCTCGCGGGGGAAGGTGGCCGCGAAGCGGCCGGATGAGGGGGGATCGGCTTCTCACGCGTCGTAGGCTGTGACGGCGAAATCGGTGGACCGTTTCCTAAGCCGGGCTCGTAGGCTGGGTCGAGCCCTAGCACTCGCGAGTCGTCGTCTTCTCAAGGCTGGGTCTCGACCCAGCCTACCACTTGCCAGCGAATCCCGAGACGGAGAGGGTCATTGTTTCCGAGCGGTTCCCGCCGCCGGATCGTCCTTGAGCCTGTCCAGGATCGGGTATTTGAACCTCCAGTACCGAAGGTAATAGATCGGAGCCATGCACGCTCCGCCCGTCTCGATCTGCAAAGGGGCCTTCCGCACCGCGACGTCCTCCCCGAGGTCGACGTGGAGCGTCA
Source organism: Paludisphaera rhizosphaerae (assembly GCF_011065895.1). NCBI lineage: Bacteria > Pseudomonadati > Planctomycetota > Planctomycetia > Isosphaerales > Isosphaeraceae > Paludisphaera > Paludisphaera rhizosphaerae. The sequence continues at coordinate 2,875 of NZ_JAALCR010000055.1, forward strand.
TCACCGTCAATTCCGCGCCGGAGCGTCCCTTGGGATCCCTGTGCTCGGAACCGAGGACGTCGCGCGCGGCGGCCTCCACCCGCTCGCCGGCATACTCGCCGAGGACCCGGCGGGTCGTGAACAGATACCAACTCGCTTCCGAGAAGAAGAAGCTGACGAGCGGTCGTTCGCCGGGCTCCAACGCGACGCGGCCGAGCACCTCGGGGTGGGCGTCGCCGAGCAGGGTGTATCGCCACGTCGACGGGTCCATCGTGTGTTTGCCGATGAACCAGAGCGCCGTCGCGCGGATTTTGGTGTGGGGCCAGTCGGTCATCCGTCGCGCTCCGGCTGAATTTTCTCGGGGGTGAGGCTCGCCCCAGATCCGGTGTGGCAGGCATCCCAGGAATCGATCGCGAACCTTGGGTGCCATGGCCACGCTCGTCGTGGCCATGCGATCAGCGACGGGTTTGCAACCGTCCCACGCCGGTTCATGGCCACGCGAGCGTGGCCATGGCACCCGAAAAATATCCGCATTTTCACGCGACGATTAGAGTCGGCCTTGATGGATGGGGAGCGGCTTGCGCGTGCGATGGCGGTCGCCCCCTCATCCGGCCCTTCGGGCCACCTTCCCCCGCGAGGGGGGAAGGCCGTTATGATTTCATGCGATCACTTGTAGACGGCGACGCCCGGGACGGCGCCCTTGAACTTCTCGACGGCTTCGGGGGTGACCTTGGAGCCGATGAGGTAGACGGACTTGAGGGTCTTCAGGCCCTTCAGAGTTTCCAGGCCGGCGTCGGTGACCTCGGTCCGGCTGAGGGCGAGGACCTGGAGGTTGGGGAGTTCCTTGAGGGCTTCCAGGCCCTTGTCGCCCACCTTGCTGTTGGTCAGGAAGAGCATGGTCAGGCCCTTGAGGTTCTTGACGGGCTCAAGGCCGGCGTCGGTGACGGCGGGGCTCATCAGGGTGAGCGCGGTCAGGCCGGTGAGATCCTTCAGTGAAGCCAGCGCGGCGTCGTCGACCTTGCCGTTGTCGATGTAGACGACCTGCAGGTTGGGGATCGTCTTGAGCATCGCCAGCACTTCCTTGTCGCCGGCCCACTTCTTCATGATGTTGACCGTCGCGACCTCAGCGCCGTCTTTCCCCTTGTCGATCGTCAGCGACGCGCCGAGCTTGTCGAGCTCCATGCCGGCCACCTTCAGCTTTAGCGCGGCGACTTCCTTCTGAAGCGCGGCGATCTGCTCCTTGAGCTTCGCCGGGTCCTCGGCCGGGGCGGGGGCGGCGGGCTTGGCCTCCTCGGGCTTCTTCTCGTCCTTCTTGGCCTCCTGGGCGAAGGCGTGGGAAGCAAAGGCCAGGGCGGCGACGCAGAGGAGGGCGGTCGCGCGGGGCGACCGGCGGGCGGGGCGGTCCGAAGTCATGGCTTGGGGCTCCCTGGTCTCTCGTGGGGGGGGGTGGACGGCCTCCAAACTAACGCGAGAAACGCCGCCCGACAACCATGGTCCCACACGAGGCCTTTCTTGAAATCCTCATCATCACCAGCGCACAGGCGTCACAACGAAGGAATACGATACGCCTGCCGCGAGACCCGACGTGGGTCGCGTCCTCCCCAGCGAGGACCATTTCGGGCGTTGACGCCCGCAGCCCCACAACGGTCCCCATTCGGAACCGTCCGGAGCGACCTGTAATCGAGGCGACCTCGTCGCCTCTCCCTCCCGTTCGATCCATCAGAAGGCGTATTCATGAATCGTCCCAAGCGTCTTGGCTTCACGCTGATCGAATTGCTGGTGGTGATCGCGATCATCGCCGTGCTGATCGCCCTGCTGCTGCCGGCCGTGCAGAGCGCCCGCGAGGCCGCCCGTCGCGCCCAGTGCGTCAACAACCTGAAGCAGCTCGGCCTGGCCTCGGCCAACGCCGAGTCGGCCACCGGAGCCTTCATCCCCGGCTTCGGCCCCGACTTCAACGCCGCCGTCATCGGGGGGACCTGCGGTTCCCGCCCCAACGTGATGGCCCAGCTCCTGCCGTACCTGGAACTGGGGAGCACGTACAACGCGTTCAACTTCGAGTGGTGCCTCAGCGGCTACGGGCTCACCACGGCCAATGGGACGGCCCAGATGCAGATCGTCTCGGCGTACGTCTGCCCCTCGGACCCCAGCTCCGTCAAGTTCTTCGACCTGGGGTACACCAACTACTGCGCCAGCCTTGGGGCGACCGCGGCCCAGCGGCTCGGCACAACGGCGACCTCCTTCGAATCGAACACCGCCCGCGCGGGCATCTTCAACGTCGTCGGCCTGGACACGACGTCCTCGACCTTCCCCAACAAGAATCGGGCCCTGCCGGTCACGGTCGCCTCGGTGACCGACGGCACCAGCAACACGGCCCTTTTCTCTGAGACGAAGCGCAGCAAGGCGGCCAACACCACCGCCGACGCCGCCGGGTGGACCTCCGGCATCCTGCCGACCGACCCGGTGAACTTCATCTACATCAGCAACGGCGACCTGGGCGTGGCCTCGAACTGCTACTACAACGGCCCGGGCTACGCCGGCCGGCTTACCTATCGCGGCCAGCAGTACTACCGCAACCTGCCGATCAACGGCTACTACAGCCACACCCTGACGCCGAACTCCAAGTGGTTCGACTGCGGCGTCTTCGGCACGGCCTTCAACAACGGCCACATGGCGGCCAGAAGCTTCCACTTCGGGGGCGCAAACACCGGCTTCGCCGACGGCTCGGTCCGCTTCATCAAGGATGCGATCAGCCTGCCGACGTGGCTCGCCCTGGGAACCAGGGCCGGCGGCGAAGTCGTCAGCGCCGACGCGTACTGAGGCCGGCGGCTCCCTCGAGCCCGACCCATCACCTCGATCCTCATGGGAGGCGGCCTAACCGCCGCCTCCCCGCCGTTTCAGCCCCCAGAACCCGGACGGACAGCCGACATGCGTTTCTCTCGCCTCGCGATTCTCATCCTTCCCATCGGGCTGACCGTCGGCTGCAGCGAGCCGACCGGCGCACCCGTCACCGAAGCCAACCAAGCCGAGGTCGCCCTCAACGACGTCGGCCAGATGTTCCGCCAGTACACCTTCAATCAGCACAAGCCGCCGACGAAGGTTGCGGACTTCGCCCCGCTGGAAGCCGTCAACCCGATCGGGCTGAAGGCCCTCCAGGACGGCAGCGTCGTCGCGCGCAGCGGCGTGGTCATCCAGGACGTCGATGAAGGACCCGCGACCAAGGATCCGTCCGACGAGGTCATGGCCTACGTCAAGGAGGCCCCCACCTCCGGCGGCCTCGTCCTCATGCACAACCGCACCATCCGCCCGATGACGGCCGACGAGTTCAAGGCCGCCAAACTGGCCGGCGACGGCGACATGGCCGCCGGCGCGGCCGCCAGGAAGAAGCCCTGAGGCCTGTTCCTCCCGGCCGCCACATACCCCTCGGCCCGCAAAGCGACTCGGCCCGGCTCCCGCCGCCCTCATATCAAGAGGAAGGAGGAGGCCGGGCCGAGTCGCGTCTATTGCTTCACGCGCCGATCGATCGAACGATCAGGAGAGCAGGAACTCCAGGTCCTCGCGGGTGAGGCTGGAGATCATGCGGTTGTCGGCGTTGAGGATGGCGTCGGCCAGGTCGCGCTTCTTCTGCTGGAGGTCGAGGATCTTCTCCTCGACGGTTCCCCGGCAGATGAGGCGGTAGGCGAAGACGTGCTGGGTCTGGCCGATTCGGTGCGACCGGTCGATGGCCTGGGCCTCGACGGCCGGGTTCCACCAGGGGTCCAGCAGGTAGACGTACTCGGCGGCGGTCAGGTTGAGGCCCAATCCGCCGGCCTTCAAGCTGATCAGGAAGATCGGGCACTCGGTATCGGTCTGGAACCGCTCGACCTTCGCCGCGCGGTTGCGGGTGCGGCCGTCGAGGTACTCGTAGACCAGCCCCGCGTTGTCCAGCCGCTCGCGGACGATCGACAGGAACGAGGTGAACTGCGAGAAGACGAGCACCTTGTGCCCTTCCTCCACGACCTCCGCCAGCGACGGCAGCAGCATGTCGAGTTTGGCGCTCGGGCTGCTGGTCAGCTCCTGGTTGATGAGGCCCGGGTGGCAGGCCGCCTGGCGGAGCCGCAGCAGGGCCTCCAGAACCTCGATCTTGGAGCGGTTCAGCTCGGCCGAATCCTTCTTCAAGAGCGCGTCGCGATAGTGGACGCGCAGCTCGTCGTAGGTCTTGCGCTGGTCCGACTCCATGTCGCAGTAGAGGGTCTGCTCGGTCTTGTCCGGCAGGTCCTTCACCACCTCGGACTTGGTCCGCCGGAGGATGAACGGCCGCAGGGCCTTGGCCAGCATCACGCGGTCCTCGCCCTCAATACTGGAGGCGCCGGCGTAGCGCTTGAAGACCGTGTCGCTGCCGAGCATCCCCGGATTGAGGAACTCCAGGATCGACCAAAGCTCGCCGATGTGGTTCTCGATCGGCGTACCGCTGATCGCCAGGCGTTGGCGGCCCCTCAGGAGACGCGCGGCCTTGGACGACTGGCTGTCGGCGTTCTTGATCGCCTGGGCCTCGTCGAGGATCACGTAGTCGAACTCGAAGTTCAGCAGCTCGGCGATGTCGGTGCGGAGCGTGCCGTAGGTGGTGACGATCAGGTCGTAGGCGTCGAACTGCTCGCGGAGCGGATGGCGGCCGGGGCCGGTGTAGTCCATCACCTTGAGCCGGGGCGTGAACTTCTCCGCCTCGGCCAGCCAGTTGAAGACCAGCGACCGGGGCACGACGGCCAGCGTGGGGCCCTTCGCCTGGCGGCGGAACCGCCGGCGCTGGAGCAGGGCGAGCACCTGAATCGTCTTACCCAGACCCATGTCGTCGGCCAGGATGCCGCCGAAGCCGAACCGCTGGAGGTAGTCCAGCCAGCCCAGGCCCTCGCGCTGGTAGGGGCGAAGCTCGCCGTGGAAGCCCGGCGGCGAGTCGAGCGGGACGACCCCCTCGAACTGCCTGAGCTGCTTGCGAACCTTGGTGAACGCCTCGTCGATCTGGATCTCCGGCTGGTTCTCCAGGAGCGCGTCCAGCAGGCCGGCCTGAGAAGCGTTGAACCGCAAAGCGCCGTTTTCGGCCGCACCCAGGTCCGCCAGCAGGCCGTACTTCTTGAGCCACTCCTCGGGGAGCATCCCCATGGAGCCGTCGCCCAGCTCGATCATCGTCTCGCCGCGGCGGGCGGCGGAGAGGAGGTCCGGCAGGCTGACGCTCTGGCCGCCGTAGTCGACGCCGCCGTCGAGGTCGAACCAGTCGATGCCCGTGGAGAGGGCCAGCTTGAACTCGCCGGCGGGGCGGATCAGCTTCCCTTCGGCCTCGACCCGCCAGCCGGCCAGCACCAGCTCCTTGGAGACGGCCTCCAGCCGCTTGGCGGGAAGCTCCAGCGTGTTGGGGTCGAGCCGAGGGTCCTTGGCCTCGCGGAAGCCCAGCTCGAAGAGCTTCACGTCCGCGGCGCTCTCGGTCTTGGGGTCGCGGCGGATGACCAGGCCCAGCTCGGTCGAGACCGCCAGCGGCGTCGTCCGGCCGGCGGGGATCACGGCGCCGTCGTAGTCGAACTCCAGGTCGGCCAGCAGCTTGTCGGCGGCCAGTCCCCAGTTCTGCCGGGGGGTCCGAAGCGTGATGCTCGGCCGAGGCTTGGCGACGATCTCCTCCAGCGGCATCGTGTCGACCAGCTCGGTCGCCGGGACGCGAGCCTCGGCCAGGATCCGGCCGAGCATCAGGTCCTGCTGGGGCTCGACGAAGCTGATTTCCTTCTCGTAGCGAAGCCGGACGATCCAGGTCATGACCCCCAGGTCGTCGAACCTCGCGGCGCGGCCGACGCCCAGGATGAGGAGGCCGGGGAGCAGGATCAGAGGCTCGGCGAGATCCATCCGGGCGTCGTTGCGCCGGAGGGCGCCGCGCCACGACCAGCGCTTGCCGCCAGGCTCGGTGCGGAGGTCCAGGGCGAACCGCCAGGGCTGGCCGTCGTCCCAGCGCATCGTCGGGGGCTCGTCCTCGCCGTCGGTCCGGCGGAGGCGGAGCCGGCCGGAGCGGGCCAGGCGCTCGACCAGCGCGGCGTGGTCCTTGCGGAGGATGAACCGGCGGGTGCCGCGCAGCTCGGCGGCCGGGTTGCGCCGGCCCGGCTGCTGTCGGCCGTTGCGGGCGGCCGGCTCCTCGGCGGCGGTCGGTCCGTTCGCCGGCTCCTGGCCGTTGGCGTTGGCGTTGGCGCCGGTGACGGCGGCCACGCCCGCGGTGAGGGTGGGGACGCCGTGGTGGGCCTCGTCGAGCAGGGCCAGCAGCAGGCGGTCCTCGGGGTCGTACTTCACGTGGACGGCCTTGGGGGCGTACCACCAGGGGCGGAGCGGCCCCCACTCGCCGGTCGGCTTGCGCTGGCGGCGGGCGAGGTCGATGACGATCTGGTTGTGAGCCTGGCTGGCCGCGACGTCCAGCACGTAGACCAGCAGCCGCTTGGCGTTGCGGTTGACCGCCTTGGCGCCGCCGCCGCCGTTGCTGGCGTTGGCCTCGCGGCGGGCCTTGTTCCGCGCGGCGCGGGCCTCTCGGGCGTTAGCCGGCGTCCATCCGGGCGGGTGCGCGCCGGGAGGGCCTCCCTCGGGGGTCGGTCCGCCGGGGCCGGGGGGCCGTTGGTGCTCGCCGTTGCGGGGGCGGTCGCGGTCGCGGGGCCCTCGGTTGTTGCGATCCTTGTTGGCGTTGCGGCCCCGGGCCGGCCGCTGGGGGACCTGAGGGCCCGGCCGCTTGGGAGCGCCGATGATCACGTCGCGGCCGTAGTCGGCCATCGGGTCGTGCTCTCGGTCGCGGTCGCGATACTCGCCCCCCTCGACGGGCGCCTGGCCGACGGCTCCCTCAGGGTGGGCCTGGCCCTGCTGGGGGGCGCCGGCGGGTCGGCGGGGGGGCTCGGCCACCAGGCGGACGGCCATGTTCGGCGGCGACTGGAGGAAGCCCCGCGAGTCGGCCAGCAGCAGCGTCGCCCAGAGGTGCTTGCAGGGTTCGCCCTGGGGGCCGAAGTACGGGCAAGAGCAGGTGGCCAGCAGCCGAGCCCCGCGCAGGCGGGCGCGAACCCGATACTTGGTCGTCCCCCGGACCCGGGCGACGACCTCGTTGGGCTTGGCCGACATCAGGCTGACGCGGCCCTTCGAGAAATAAGACTGGCCGCGCGCCCGGACGGCGTCGCTGAAGTTCCGCCCGACTTTTTGGGCTATACCCATCATCGATTCCCACCCCGAACGCATCGATCGATTCTTGCTCGAGACGACCCGTTCAATTTCGCCGCCTTCGCGAGCTTCAAGGAACGCCGAGGCACTTCGCTTCCCGATAATGCCTGCCCCCCTTCTCCCCTGGTGGGAGAAGGTGCCCCGGAGGGGCGGATGAGGGGGGTCGTCACCGTCGGCGGACTTCGGGATCCCCCCTCATCCGGCCTTCGGCCACCTTCTCCCACCAGGGGAGAAGGAAGGTTTCCGTCGCCTTCTCCGATGCTCAAATCCTCTGCCAAACGATATCGGGGCAAGGGCCCCCCTTCGACCGCCGCTCAAACGTCAAGGTTCTTGACCTCCAGCGCGTGCTTCTCGATGAAATCCCGGCGCGGTTCGACGTCGTCTCCCATGAGAGTCGTGAACAGGTCGTTGGCGGCGGCGACGTCGTCGAGCCGGACCTGCAGGAGGGTCCGCCGCGACGGGTCCATCGTGGTCTCCCAGAGCTGCTCGGCGTCCATCTCGCCGAGCCCCTTGAACCGGGTGATCTTGATGCCTTTCTCACCCAGCTTGCGGATCGTCGGCGCCAGCGAGCGGAGGTCCAGCAGCGAATGCTCCTCGCCGTCGCGGTGGAGGATGAACCGGGGCGGCGGCTCGTCGCCGGTGACCTCGTGGGCCAGCAGCGATTCGGCCCGCAGGCCGTACTCGTCGCGGAGCCGGGCGAGGTGCTTGTTGAGCGTCTTGACTTCCAGGAACTCGTGGACCCGGTGCGTGGGCTTCGCGGCCTCCTCGGAGGATTCGGTCGCGGAGTCGTGGGCGGCGTCGTACTCTTCCTGGCTCCAGTAGGGGGTCTCGTGACCGTGGTCGTCCTCGATGAGGAAGAGCGGCAGGAGCCCGGCGCGGTGGTCGGCCTTGGCATCGGTCGCCGGGTGGGCGTAGCCGAGGAACTCCCGCAACGGCCGGTTGCGGCGGCCGAAGGCCCGCAGGCCGTGCTCGATCGCCCCGCCCAGCTCCACGAGGTGCTTCAGACGCTCGCCGTCGATCGCGCCGGGGATCGAGGTCGGACCGTCGGTCGCGTCGGCCACGGGGGCGTCGGCCGGGACGAGCACGGCGTCGGCCAGGCCGGCGGACATCAGGATGCCCGTCATCTGCTCTTCAGTCTGGACGTACCGCCGGTCCTTCTTGCCGCCGGCCAGCATGTAGAGCGGCGGCTGGGCGACGTACAGGTGCCCCTCGGCCACCAGGCGGGGCATCTGGCGATAGAAGAACGTCATCAGCAGGGTGCGGATGTGCGAGCCGTCGACGTCGGCGTCGCTCATCATCACGACCTTGCCGTAGCGCCGCTTGGTCGGGTCTTCTTCCTCGCCGATGCCGTTGCCGACGGCCGTGATGATGTTGCGGACCTCCTCGTTCCCCAGCACGCGGTCGAGCCGGGCTCGCTCCACGTTGAGGATCTTGCCGCGGAGCGGGAGGATGGCCTGGTAGAGCCGGTCGCGGCCCCCTTCGGCGGTGCCGCCGGCGGAATCGCCCTCGACGAGGAACAGCTCGCTGGAATCCTGGTCGTGGGTCGTGCAGTCCATCAGCTTGCCGGGGAGGCCGCCGCCGGAGAGGACCCCCTTGCGGTTGCGGACCAGTTCCCGGGCCTTGCGGGCGGCCTCGCGCGCCTCGGCGGCGAGCTGCGCCTTGGCGACGATCTTCTTGGCGGTCGCCGGGTTGTTCTCCAGGTACTCGGCCAGCTTGTCGTTGACCACCCGGGCCACGATCCCCTCAACCTCGCCGTTGCCCAGCTTGGTCTTGGTCTGGCCCTCGAACTGGGGGTCCGGCACGCGGACGGAGACGATCGCCGTGAGCCCTTCCTTGAAGTCCTCGCCGGTGATGACGAGGTCCTTTTTGTTCGCCGGCGCGGCGTTCTTGGCGTACTGGTTGAGCGTCCGCGTCAGGGCGGTGCGGAAGCCCGTCAGGTGGGTGCCGCCCTCGATCGTGTTGATGTTGTTGCAGTACGAGACGACCATCTCGCTGATCGAGTCGTTGTACTGCATCGCCACGTCGACCTCGACGGCCGCGACGTCGTCCCGGCCGCTGAAGAGGACGGGGGGGTGGAACGGCGTCTGGGCCCGGTTGAGGTAGACGACGAACTCGCTCAGGCCCTCCGACGAGAAGAACTCGTCGCGCCGGGGCTCGCCCTCGCCGCGCTCGTCGACCAGGTGGATCCGCACGCCCTTGTTGAGGAAGGCCAGCTCGCGGAGCCGCTTCTCCAGAACGTCGTAGGAAAACTCGATGGTCGTGAAGATGGTGGCGTCGGGGAGGAACCGGATGGTGGTGCCGGTGCTCTTGGCGGGGCCGTGGGGCTTCACGGGGCCCATCGCCGCGCCTTGCTCGTACTGCTGGCGCCAGATCTGGCCGTCGCGGCGGACCTCGGCCTCGAGCCATTCCGACAGGGCGTTGACCACGGTGACGCCGACGCCGTGGAGGCCGCCGGAGACCTTGTAGGTGTCGTGGTCGAACTTGCCGCCGGCGTGGACCTTGGTCAGGACGATTTCCAGCGTGCTCTTGCCGGAGTCGCCGTGGGCGTCGACGGGGATGCCGCGGCCGTCGTCGACGATCGAGGCCGAGCCGTCGGCGTGGATGGTCACGACGATGTTCTTGCAGTACCCGGCCATCGCCTCGTCGATCGAGTTGTCCACCACCTCGTAGACCAGGTGGTGCAGACCCCTCGTCGTGGTGTCGCCGATGTACATGCCTGGGCGTTTGCGGACCGCCTCGATCCCTTCCAGGACGCGGATGTTGGCGCTGGTGTAGGAGCCCTCGCCCCCGACCGCCGCGCCGTGGCCGTTCCCGGCCTCGCCCTCGATCACGTTCGCGTCGACGCCTTCGTTCTTGGTCAAATCCATCGCGGCGGTTCCTCGGTTCGTCCTATCCCTCGGTTCGTCCTTCCTGGGGCTTCCGTGCCAGTCGTCTCACGATCAATCAGACGGCGGTCGGCTTCCAACGTTCCCTCTCCCCCCGGGAAGAGGGCAGCCGCGCAGCGGCGGGTGAGGGTCGTCGGATTTCAGAAGGCGCGTCGGTCCCGCAGACAATCAATCCAGGCCATGCCTACAGGTCCGACGACCCTCACCCGGCCCTTCGGGCCACCCTCTCCCGACGGGAGAGGGGACCTGACCACGCCGGTTCTTTGGAAATCCCCTCGGGTTCTCTCTGGCGGTTGATTCCGAACGTTGCACGATCAAATCAGTCAGTCGTCCACCCGGCCGATCCGGAACCGCAGGTCGTCGATCCGCGCGTCGGGGCAGGCGTCGCGGAGAGCCTGGAGCAGCTCGTGCTTGCGGTAGGCGGAGAGTTCTTCGAGCAGGGCCGGATGGTCGACGGTGACGGTCAGGGTGTTGCGACGAACTTCTCCCAGGCGGGTCCGGCCCTGGTGGGCCTCGCCGACGGCGGCGTCCCAGGCCGTTTGCAGCGCCAGCATGGCGTGGAGCCGACCGTAGCCGCGCGCGACGAAGAGTTCGCCGAGCACGTCGGACAGGGGCCGGGGGCCGCGCTGGTCGGGGTTGGGCATGCGGGTTTGGCGTCCTGGTTCGTTCGTTCGAGGGATCGACCGATCAGGGTCGGGCCGTTTCCTCCGGCCCGGCGCGGGGGTCGCGGCGCGTCGTCTCAGCGCTCGCGGGTCAGGGGCATCACGACGTAGGTGTACTGGTCGGGGGTCTTGAACACGGCGGCGTTGCGGGCGTCGATCAGCTCGGCGGTGATCTCGTCGTCGTCGGCGAGGGTCTTGAGGGCGTCGAGCAGGTAGCGGGGGTCGAAGGTGATGTCGACCGCCTTGCCCTGGTAATCGAGGGGCAGGTCGACCTGGGCGGAGCCCACGTCGGCCGCCTGGCTGGAGAGCTTCAACGCGCCGGGGCCGAATTGGAAGTCGACCCCGCGGCTCTCGTCGCTGGTGACGATGGACGCCTGCTCGACGGCCAGCTTGAGCGGGCCGACGGCCATGGGAACCTTGGTCTCGACGGTCGTCGGGAAGACGTCTTGATACCGCGGGAACCGGCCCTCGACGAGCCGGCTGTAGATCACGGCCCCCTCGGTCCGGACCAGCACGGCCGCCCCCGACTGGATGGTCAGGTGGACGAGCAGATCGTCGTCGACAAGGTTCCGTTCGATCAGCTTCAAGGCCTTTACGGGGATGACGGGCGTTCCGGACGGAGCAATCGGATCGTTTTCGGCGGTCGCCGGGGCGACCATCTTGGCGAGGCGTCGGCCGTCGGTCCCGATCATCGAGATCCCGTCCGGCTTCAGCTCCACGAGCACGCCGCCGAGGGCGTATCGGGCGCTCTCCAGGTCGGTGGCGAAGACCGTGCGGCGGATCAGCTTCTTGAGGTCGCCGGCCACGATCACGTGGTACTTGTCGGCGGCGAAGTCCGGAACCTCGGGGTAGAGGCTGGGGTCTTCCAGGGGGAGCTTGAAGCTGGACCGGGCCCCGCGGACGAGCAGGTGCTCGTCGCTGGTCTCAAGCAACAGGTCCTCGTCGCCGCTGGTCCTGAGGATCGGGCCGATCTTGGCGGTCGGCAGAATGGCCGAGCCCGGCTCCTCGACCTTCACGCCCAGAACCCGGTGGCGGATGCCGACTTCCAGGTCCGTCCCCATCAGGACCGAGCCGTCCTCGTCATCGACGCTGAACTTGACGTTCTGCAGGATCGGTTTGGGGCTCCGCGCGGGCACGACGCCGCTGACCATGTTGAAAGCGGTGAGCAGTCCTTCGCGATTGCACAGGGCCTTCATGCGCGTGCCTCGTTCTGGCTGATGCATCGCCTTCCGCGTCGCGTCCGATCGCGTCGCCCGGCCCTGGTCGTCGCCGAGGGGCCGGAATGGGAAAGGCGAACCAACGTCGGGCGGGGTCCGCTTTGGTGGGGACGGCCGCGGTCTGGCGTCGGTTGGGGGATGGGGGAGTCGGGCCGGGCCGCCCAAGTCCGCCACGTCTGCTAGAGAAGATTACTCCCGACTATCATACCACGACGCGGGCCCCGAGGGAGCGCCCACGCGACGGGAATCGCGGGATCGCGGCGGATTTCTCCTCGGGCTGGGCCTCGCATGCCCCAGAGCCCTTGGAACGAGGGCGACGGCGTCGCCCCGCCGGGCTTCGACTCCCGGCGTCTTCCCGTATTCCCATGAGAGAGAAACTGAATCGCCGTATTAAATACAGCGCGACGGCCGGCCTGTGGATAACTTCCAGGGCGTCCGACGAAGTCCATCCTACCAAAAGACTTAATGGAACGCAACCGAAACCCCGCGCTGTTGAAAAGTCGGTCGATCCCGTTGTGGACGACCCGCGCGCCGAGGTTCACCAGGGCGCACGGCGCGGCCGACGCGCTGCCCCCCCTTGTGGATCGTCGCCGACCCGGCGCGCGGCCTGGCCGTGAGTTATCCACACCCCATCGACCACATCGTCGGGTGCCATGGCCACGCTCGCGTGGCCATGAACCGGCCCGGGACGACCGCGCGACCGTCGCCGATCGCATGGCCACACAAGTGTGGCCATGGCACCCAGACCAGCTACCCATCTGGAAAACCGAGCCTGATCGGAATCCAAGGCGCCAGAACGCGCAATCAGGAAGGATACGAGAAGCCGGGCGCCCACGCCCAGGGCTGCCGATCCATCGGCCTGCGCCTCTCTGCGTTCTCTTTTTCGGTCGGCGAGACCCTTCGGGTTGAATCCGTTCCGAAGACTGGTGGGCCGGGTCAGGCGCGGCGGGGCTGGAACCGGTGGCGGGCGTCGAACGTGGCGACGACGCCGGAGCGGGAGGACATTGAGCTGGGGGCGTCGACGGCCTCGGGGGCGTCGGCCCAGGGGGCGGCGGCGCCCCAGCCGCGTCGGAGCCATCGGGCCAGCAATTCGGCGCGGCTGCGGACGCCGAAGTGTCGGAAGATCGCCTTGGCGTACTCGTTGACGGTGTGGGGCTTCAGTTCAAGGCGTGCGGCGATCTGCTTGTCGCCGTCTCCCTGGAGGAGGCAGGCGAGGACGCGTCGGACGCTCGGCGAGAGTTCGGAGGGTGAGGGCTCGGCGTACCGCGCCAACGAGCCGCCGACGTGGGGCGCGAGCGTCGCCTGCGCCTCGCGGAGAATCGCCTGGTCGCGCGGGCCGAAGTCGCGCCTCCCCGAGGCGCGGAGCACGATGACGCTCGAGGTCTCTCCGGCCGCCGCGCCCGGGATCGGGTTCGAGCACCAGGCGGTCATATCGGCCCCGAACGGCCCCTGGATCAGGTCGTAGTCGCGCGAGCCGTACCAGTCGCGGTCGGCGATCATGTCCTTGCGCGTCAGGCAGAGCCCCGCCTGTTCGCGATACCGTCGGTAGTACTCGATCATCGCCGGCGAGTATTGAGGGTCGGACCGGAACTTCGCCAGGTGGGCGATCAGCGTCCCGAAGTCCAGGAATCCGGGACGCCACCAGAACGTCACGCCCAGGTCGCGCATCCGAAGGTCGAGACAGCCGGCCATCTCCCCCGCCAGCCCGAAATCGGCGTCGACCAGGTCGGCCAGTCCCTCGACCCAGTGCTGACGCCAACCGGCGCGGTCGGCGCCCAGCTCGCGGCACTCGCCGGCGAGGCGCCAGATCGTGCGGGCGTCGGCCAGGCTGAGGCGGGCGGATTTGCCCATGAGGTCGTGGTCCCTTTCTCGTCCGTCGCGGCGTCCATACCCCTGGTTTCAGGGGGGCGGCGATTCGCAGGCGAGTGCTACCGTCCTGCCACGGCTGATCATATTCGATCCCGACGATCGGTGACGGCCGCCATTGTAAGACTTCCGCCGCCGCGCCACCACCCATGCGGGCTGGCGATCGGCCGCTCCACGCCCATTGACGCCCACCTTGAGGATATGGCGCTCATGATAATCCCACGCCGTCGTTCCACGTCGCCCCCGCCGCGTCGCCGCGCCGCCCGTCTCGTCTTCGAGCCGCTGGAGGACCGACGGCTCCTCGCCCGCCTGGAACTCATCACCCCGGTTTCGTCGGTCTCGATCGCGGCCAAGAGCGCCAAGGCCGAGACGATCAGGACGGCCAAATGGGATTTTCCCGGGGGCTCGGGCCAGCTCTTGCAGGTCGGCGAGACTCCGGTCTCGACGAGCGCCGGCGGATTGTTTCAGCAGCAGACGATAGACGGGTTGGCCGTCGCGTCCGCGGTCCCCCGAGGCAGCACGGATCCGTCCAACCTTTACAGCATCTTCGCCTATGCGAATGGCTCCGTATTCAACAACCAGTCCTTCACGGACTCGACGGCCGGGTTCCTGGACAGCATCGATTTCTCCTACGAGTTCGCCGTCCAGAGCTTCCGGATCGTCCCCGAACCGGGCGAGAAGGTCGGCGACACGCTCGTCCTGCAGTTCGGGTACAACTTCAGCGCGACCCCGAACGGCCTGACCCCCGCTTCCGCGACCTACACGAGAACCCTGTCGATCGACCCGGGCAACGGGCAGGGGATGCAGTCGTTCGTGAAGGTCGAGAAGCCTTCGCCGGACTCCCCGGTCGGATTCAGCCTCTCCCCCCAGTTCACCACCAAGATCGGGGCGGTCGTCCAGATCGGGATGAAGGGCGAAGCCTCGCTCGTCGCCGCGCCCGCCAAGAAGCCCACGGGCCCGGGGATGACCGACCTCCTCCACCAGAGCGTCGGCGGCGGAGTCACCGGCAGTCTCGTCGTGACGGTCCCCAGGGTTCTGAGAGAGCTGATCCCCACGTCGCTCATCTTAAACGACACCGGAGTGAGGGCCGCGTACCGGATTGAAGATCCCGACCTGGCGGCGCCGACGGAGGTGGGGCTCTACTGGTCGTCGACCGACGAGTTTGCAGGCGCGATCGGCAGCCCGATCGTCCTGGAAACCACGCCCGTGGCGCGTGGGGACTACGGCTTCACCGTCCCGGCTCGGGCCCTGAGCCAACCGCCGGCGAACGCGAAGTTCCTCCTGCTCGTCGTCGACCCCAACGACAAGGTGGCCGAGAGGACCGAGGAGAAAGACAACACCCGGGCGCTGGCGATCCTCCCCGACATCGCCCTGGCGCCGCAGGGCGCCATCCGCTGGAACCCCGACCAGGGGGGCGTGTTCGTCAATTACAACGTCACCGGCCTGCTCGCCGACCTCCCCGAGATCGCGCTCTACTGGTCCGACGGGACGACGTTCAATTCCAGGAAGACGGAGGCGGGGACCACGATCGGCGGCAAGACCCCGGGGGCCATGGGCGCCCAGGTCCAGACCCTGACGAATCCTCCCGAATGGGCGAAATACCTGATCGCCTACGCCGACCCGCCGGATTCCGCGAACCCCGACGGGAAGATCAAGGAGGCGAGCGAGTCCAACAACATCGCGTCGATCGCCTGGAACCCGACGCTCGTCTTCGAGAAGGCGAAGTACGACGGCGACCCGGACGCCGCCACGGTCGGCCGATTCCTACCCAACCCCCCCAACGCGGCCAAGCCGCTGATCGACGATCAGAAGATCATCGCCAGGCTCTCGGACTCGCTCGCCTCCCTGAAGCCGACCATCACGCTGGTGGGGCGCAGCGCCACGGGCGACGGGTTCGACGACGTCTTCACGATGACGGCGACGGAGGACGGCGGCGGTCGGATTTACGAAACGAGCGGATTCGACCCCACCCTGATCGTCTTCCACGACGAGGTCCCGTTCGTCGACGAACGCCAGCTCAAGATCCAGGCGACGCGGCTGGGTTCTCAGCTCGTCTCCGAGAAGGACCAGCCCACGTTCAAGCTCGTCGTGATGGAGAAGCTGCCGGACTGGCTCACGAATCTGGACGTCGTGACCGGGAGCTTCGGGGACGACCCCGTCTACGGGCCGTCCTATGAGATCGCCGCCATGTTCGCGTCGTTCACCCTGTCCGCGACGACGCCCGACGAAATCCCCTGGTTGGCCGGACAGGTGCTGAGCTATCAGGCCGGCCTCGGCGTGAAGATGGTCGTCCCGCTGAACTCAGCCCTCCGCGCCACGCTGGGCGCCCAGGCCAAGATCTCGGTTCAGTACGGCGACCTCCTCTCGTACACGCCCATCTCGTTCGACTCGATCGATCTGTTCGAGGTCGAGAGTTGGGGGGCGAAGTTCTCGATGACCCCGCTCTTCGAGCTGAACCCCAACACGCTCGCTGGGCCGGGAGACGCCTTCGGGGCCACCATCAAGCTCGACGTCGACGCCAACCTGGTTTCGAGGTCCTATACGACGCTCCTCCCCGGCCCGGGCGGCTTCCTAATCCCGTTCGAGGGCACGATCGACGTGGGGATCCTTGGCGGCCTGGCCGTGACGGTGACTCAAGAACCCGGGGCCGGATTTCGGCTCGGGGACAACTCCGTCGTGACCGGAGGCGTGAAGCTCAAGGCCTCGGGCGGCGTGGGTCGCGACCTCGATCTTGCGTCCGAGTCGCAGACGTTCTCCAACCAGATCAGCGCGTTCAAGAAGCTCCTGAACGCGCGCAAGCAGGGGAGCAGTTTCTTCAACTCGGCGGCGAGCATCGGCGGCCGCGTCATCCTCGATGCATCGGTCGTCGCCTCCGCGTCCTACGTGGGGTACTTCCGCGATCCGCAACGCCTCCCTGGCGCAACCGTCACGGCCACGCTGGACGTCACGTCCGAGCTCAGGCTGATGATCCGCCTCGGCGATTGGGTTCCGGTCAACGAGAAACTCGTCGGGATCCAGCTCCTGCCGGGCGTGTTCCCGCTGAAGAAGATCTTCCAAATCGTCTGACGTCATAAACCCCTTTGAGGTATTCCATAATGTCTCCGCGCTTCACGAAATCCGCCTTCTTGATCCTCCTCGGTTTGTGCGCCCTCACCTCGACTGCGAGGGCCGATCTGATCCTGTCGGTCGACGTGGCGACGTCGGCCGCGAGCAACGGCCGGACGCTTTACACCTACACGGTGCAGAACCTGGCGACGTCGACGGCCACGCTGGCGTCGTTCGGCGTCCAGGTGGCCCAGGCGGCGGACCTGGCCGATGTCACGGGCCCCGTCGGCTGGGACGTCGACTACGTCGTGGGCGACGCCTCGATCTTCTGGACGTCGAGCGCCGAGTCCTACGACCTGGCGCCGGGCGGCTCGCTGGTCTTCGGCTTCACGAGCGTACTGACCCCCGGCGCGCAGCCGTTCGCCGGGATCGGCTTTGAGCCCAATGGCGACTTCGTTTTCGTCGACGGCATGACGACGGGCCCCCTCAACGCGGGCGCCGCCGTCCCCGAGCCCGCTTCGGTCGTCCTTGCGGCGTCGGCCCTCGCGGCGGCGCTGCTGGCGAAGGCCCGAAGGCGGTCGATCCCGTCCGGCGCGAGGTGAACTCTTTCCGAAGACTGCCGGGCCTCCGGCCGCGCGACCGGAGGCCCAGTTCACGCGCGGGGCGGCTGGAAGCGGTGGCGTGCGTCGAACGTGGCGACGACGCCGGAACCGGCGGACGAGAATTCGGGAACGTCGACGGCCTCGGGGGCGTCGGCCCAGGGGGCGGCGGCGCCCCAGCCGCGTCGGAGCCATCGGGCCAGCAATTCGGCGCGGCTGCGGACGCCGAAGTGTCGGAAGATCGCCTTGGCGTACTCGTTGACGGTGTGGGGCTTCAATTCAAGGCGTGCGGCGATCTGCTTGTCGCCGTCGCCCTGGAGGAGGCAGGCGAGGACGCGTCGGACGCTCGGCGAGAGTTCGGAGGGTGAGGGCTCGGCGAACCTCGCCAGCGAGCCGCCGACGTGGGGCGCGAGCGTCGCCTGCGCCTCGCGGAGGATCGCCTGCTGACGGCCGCCGAAGTCGCGACGGCCGAAGGCGCGGTGGAGGATCACGTTGGAGGTCTCCCCGGCCGGAGCGCCCGGGATGGGGCTGGAGCACCAGGCGTCCTTGTCGAGCCCCAGGCCTTCGTGGATGAGGGTGCGGTCCGCCGTCCGGGACCATTCGCGCTCGGCGATGAAATCGTTGCGGCCCAGGCAGCGTCCCGGTTCCCGGCGATACCGGCGGAAGTACTCGATCACCGTCGGCGAGGACCCCGGATCGGCGCGGAATTTCGCGAGCCGGGCGGCCAGCGTCGCCAGGTCGACCATCCCCGACCGCCACCAGAAGGTGACGCCGAGGTCGCGGAGCCTCAGGTCCAGGCAGCCGGCCATCTCCCCCGCCATCCCGTAATCGGCGTCCACCAGCTCGGCGAGCCCGGCGATCCAGTGCCGCCTCCAGGCGACGCGATCGTCCCCCAACTCGCGGCACTCGCCGGCGAGGCGCCAGATCGTGCGGGCGTCGGCCAGGCTGAGGCGGGCGGATTTGCCCATGAGGTCGTGGTCCTTCTCGTCCGTCGTTGCGGCTCGACCCCTGGCTTTCAGGGGGGCGGCGAGCCGCACATCGATGCTGACGTCCTGCCACGTCTGATCATATTCGATCTCGACGATCGGTGACGGCCGCCATTGTAAGGATTCCGTCGCCGCGCCACCACCCATGCGGGATAGCGTTCGCGCACATCGACAGCAACCTTGCGCCCGGCGGCGACTTCATCGACGGCGTGACGCCCGTCCCCTCAACGCGTCAGCCCTCATGGCGGCGCTGCTGGGGAACGACGGCCCTGAGGAACGCGAGCAGCCCAGGGGACGCGTCACGCCACGCCCGGCGCGTCCTTTGGCATCGAACCGCCGGAGTTGTCCGGCGGACGGGCGGACCGGATACTGAGAGGGCGTCGGACGAATCTTCGCCGGCGCTGCTTTCGGTAGGGAGTCGTCGCATGCGTTTTCGGTTCGTGAAGGGGCTGGCCGTCCTCGTTTTGAGCGTGTCGTCGCGGGTCGTCGCCGAGGAGCCCGCGCCGTCGCGGACGCTGCTGGCGATCTCGAAGACCGACCACATGCTGGCGATCCTGGACCCGGCCGACCTGAAGGTCCTGGCGCGCGTTCCCGTGGGGCCGGATCCGCACGAGGTCGTCGCCTCGGCGGATGGGAAGACGGCCTACGTCTCCAACACGGGGGGCGGCTTCCTGCACCAGATCGACGTGATCGATCTGACGGCCCGGAAGGCGCTCTCGAGCCTCGACACCGGGCCTCTGATTGGGCCGCACGGCCTGGCGTACGTCGGCGGCAAGCTCTGGTTCACGGCGCAGGGGGCGAAGTCCGTGGGCCGGTACGATCCGGCCTCGGGCCGCTTTGACTGGGCGCTGGGGACGGGCCAGGACCGGACGCACATGATCCACGTCGCCGCCGACGGCAAGCGGATCTACACGACCAATGTGGGTTCGGACACCGTCAGCATCCTGGACAACCTGCTGCTCCAGCCCTCGGTCCCGCCGACGGGGGTGCTCCCCGCGAACGCCCAGGCCCACATGGACTGGGTCCAGACGCTGGTGCCGGTCGTGAAGGCCTCGGAGGGCTTCGACGTCTCGCCCGACGGCCGGCAGCTCTGGACGGCGAGCCCCGAGGGGATGCTCTCGGTCGTCGACACGGCCGCGGGGAAGGCGGTCGCCACGATCCACGCCGAACTCCCCGGCGCCCATCGCCTGGCGTTCACCCCGGACGGCCTCCGCGTGCTGGTGGTGAGCGTCCGCACGGGCGAGGGCGTCTTCGTGGAAGTCGCGACGCATCGGGTGATCAAACGGTTGAAGGTCGGCCGCGGCGCGGCGATGCTGATGGACCCGGTCGGCGATCGCGCCTTCGTCTCCTGCACGCCCGACAACGACGCGGCGGTCGTCGACCTCAAGACGATGGAGGTCGCCCGCCGCCTCGACGTCGGCGGCCGGCCCGACGGCATGGCCTGGGCGGTCCGGCCCCCGTCGCGCTGAATGTTTCGAGAGGTCCGATG
>NZ_JAALCR010000056.1 GCF_011065895.1 Paludisphaera rhizosphaerae
GACGAAAGGGCGCCGCCGCTTCGCAAAAGGCGACGAACGAACCCGCCGGCGAAACGACGGAAGACTCGATCAATCCTCACGTTGAGTCCGCGCCCGCCGGTGAACGAACCCGCCGGGGACGCATCGTCGCTCGGGAGTCGGCGGCTCCGTCGCGCAGGAGGGCTTGAAGCGGCGGGCTGACCAGGGAAACGAGGCTCCGAATTTGATAGGCTTTGGGGAAAGATGTCGGATTCCGAGAGACGCGTGGATCGGCTTCGAGTGTCGGTGCGTCGCGTTCGGCTCTCCTCTGGTGCGACCGCCGGTCGTGCGGAGGGCGTCGATGGTCGTGCTCGCAATGGATCGTTGCGGGGCCTCCGGATCCACGGACGAATCCAGAGCGAGGAGCGGGGCATGGCCAGTCGGGATTGGTGGGCCGGAGTCGATCGCGCGGAGATGGGGCGTCATCGGAGGGTTAGACGGACGTCGGCGGTTGAGATCCTGGAGGCTCGGATCGCCCCGGCGGTCTTCACCGTCACCACCGCAGCCGACAACGGCGACAACACCGCCCCCACCGCCGGCTCATTGCGCGAGGCGATCCTCCTGTCGAACGCGAGCGGCGACTCATCCAACGTCATCGATTTCAACATCCCAGGAAACGGCGTCCAGACAATCAACATCGAAACGGTCCAACTCCCCTCGATCACGAAAACAGTCCTCGTCGACGGCCTGTCCCAGCCAGGTTCCTCGTTCCAGTCGCCCTTGATCCAACTGAGCTGCTTATCCTTCATTGGGAACGGGTTGACGCTCTCCGGCGTCAGCGGCTCCGTAATCCGAGGGCTGAGCATAGCCAGGTTCCAGGACGCCGGCGTCGTGATCTCCGGGGGCTCGAACAACTGGATTCAGGCCTGCCAGATCGGCGTGTTCGCCGACTGGTCCCAGGGCTATTCCAACGGCAACGGCGTCATCATCAAGGACGGCGCGACGGGCAACATCATTGGCACGAACGGCGACGGAGTCGCCGACGCCGCCGAGGGAAATCTCATTTCCGGCAACTCCAGAGAAGGCGTGCTCATCGCCGACTCGGGGACGTCCGGCAACCGCGTCGCTGGCAACAGGATCGGCACGAATCTCCAGGAGACCTCTGCCATCCCTAACTTGAACGGCGTGGGCATCAAGGGAGGGGCGGCGGGGAACATCGTGGGCACCAACGGCGACGGAGTCGCCGACGCCGACGAGGGAAATCTCATCTCGGGCAACACCGACTCCGGGGTGTCCATCACCGGAGCGGGAACTTCCGGCAACCGCGTCGCCGGCAACAGGATCGGCACTAACGCCCTCGGAACCGCCGCCATCTCCAACGGCATTGGCGTCGCCATCGAAGACGTCGCGGCGGGAAACATCGTGGGCACCAACGGCGACGGAGTCGCCGACGCCGACGAAGGGAACCTCATCTCGGGAAACTACTACGGCTTGTACATCGCCGAGGGGGCGACCGGCAACCGCGTTGCCGGCAACAGGATCGGCACCAACGCCCTCGGAACCGCCGCCATCTCCAACGTGGAGGGCGTGCTCATCGTCAGCGGGGCCACCGGGAATATCGTGGGCACGAACGGCGACGGAATCGCCGACGCCCAAGAAGGGAACCTCATCTCGGGAAATACCGGATCAGCCGTGTCCATGGGATGGGCGGGGACGTCTGGCAACCGCGTCGCCGGCAACAAGATCGGCGTCGACTGGCTCGGGATGACCGCCATTCCCAACGACGTCGGCGTGAGCATCGAGAACGTCGCGTCGGGGAACATCATCGGAACCAACGGCGACGGGATCGCCGACGCCGGTGAAGGGAACATCATCTCCGGCAATAGGATCGCTATTTTCATCGCGGGCCCAGGGGCGGATGGCAACCGCGTCGCCGGCAACAAGATCGGCGTGAATGCGACGGCAACCGCCTCTGTCCCCAACAAGTATGGCGTTTATATCTCCGGTTACTCAACGGGCAACATTGTAGGGATGAACGGCGATGGCCTCGCCGACTCCGACGAGGGCAACTATATCGCCGGCAACGTGAAATACGGCGTGGTGATTGGCGGGAAAGCGGCGGACAACCGCGTTGCCGGCAATATCATTTCGTACAACGGCGTGGGCATCGCCATCGGTTTCGTACCTCAGGACAATTCGATCGGCAATCTCATCACTCGCAATAGCATCTACAAGAACAAGGTCCTCGGGATCGATTTGGGCGACGACGGCGTGACCGCCAACGGTCCCAACGCCACGCACTCCGGCGCCAACCAGTTACTCAACTTTCCTGTCTTCACAACAGCGAACCTCCACGGATCGGATCTCGTCCTGGAGGGGGCCGCACCGACCTCCTCGACCATCGAAGTGTTCATCGCCGACCCCCACCCCACGGGTTATGGCGAGGGCAGAACCTACCTGGCCTCCCTCGTGGAGGGCTCGGCCCTCGACCAGGACCCCACGCCTGGCTACTTCCGATTCGTGATCCCGATCGCTGCGTTTCCGGCCCTCGTGACGGCCCAAACGTTCCTGACTGCGACGGCCACCCTAGGCGTTAATGGAGACCCCGCCGCCTCGGAGCGGAATACGTCGGAGTTCTCCAAGGTCGTCCAGGTCACGCGAATGGCAACCGACCTAGGCCTGACGAGCACCGTCGACGCAGCCCGCCCGGACGTGGGGGACGTGGTCGTCTTCACCATCTCCCTGACGAACAACGGCCCTGACGCGGCCACCGGCGTCCGCGTCTCCGCCCTGCTTCCCGCCGGCCTCGCCTTCGTCTCGGCCTCACCATCCCAGGGCGCCTACAACCCGACGAACGGAGCCTGGATCGTGGGCGGCGTCGGCGCGGGTCAGACCCTTATACTCAAGGTTTCCGCTCGCGTCGACGCCCCCCGGCCGACATCCAGCGTCGCCTGGATTTACGCCAGCGACCAGGACGATCTCAAGGCTGGCGACAACGCCGTCACGACCTCGCTCACGCCTCGCTTCACCGACCTGGCCGTGACGCAGACCTCGGACCGATCCAGCCTCGTCGTCGGCGAGACCGTCGCCCTCACGATCCAACTGCACAACGCCGGGCCGGACGACGCGGGGAGCGTGACGCTGAAGGACGTCCTCCCAGCAGGGCTCAGCTTCGTCTCGGCGGCCGCCTCGCAGGGGAGCTACGACCCAACGACGGGGACCTGGAACGTTGGCCCAGTCCCCAGCGGTTCGACGCTCCAACTCGTCGTCACGGCCCTGGCGACCGCCGCCGGGGATGCGACCAGCACGGCGGTCGTCGCCGGCTCGGACCGCTTCGACACGAACCCATCGAACAGTTCGGCCTCGACGTCCGTCGAGGTCGTCCTGCCCACTCCCGTGGCGGTCGATTCGCTTGTCCGCCACGGTTACCGCCGGCAGTCGACCACGCTGGACGTGGGCTTCAGCGGCCCCCTGGGACCGGCGACCGCCCAGGACGTCTCGAATTACACCCTGGCGCGGATTGGTCCCGGCGGCCGTCTCGGCCGGTCCCTACCGCTGGCGTCGGCCCTCTATGACGACGCCGCCAATCGCGTGACCCTCGTCCCTCGTGTGCGGAGGCTGCCGCTGCAAGCGCGGTATCTGCTGATCGTCCACTCCGGGGGCGTGGTCGACAGGTACGGTCGGCCGATCGACGGCGACGGCGACGGGGTCTCGGGAGGGGACTACGTCCGCGTCTTCGGGCCGGGGATCCTCACCCGTCCCCAGCGCCCGACGCCGGTCCCTCGGGTCACGCCGACCAGGGTTTCGCACCCAGGCGCCGCGCCCCTCGGCGCGACCGTCCGGGCTCTCCCGCGGACCTCGATGTGGAGCCGAACCATGCGTTGAGAACTACCGAGCCGATCGACGTCAGGCGGCTTCGCTGGAGTCGCCGGCGGGGCCGCCGGGTTCGCCGCCGTTCTTGAGGGCTTCCCACTCTTCCCAGGTGAAGAGGACCTCGCGGGCGGAGCCGCTCTTGAACTCGCCGACGATGCCGTCCTCGGCCATGAAGTCGATGAGTCGCGAGGCCCTGCCGTAACCGATGCCGAGCGCCCGCTGGAGCAGCGAGGAAGAACCTCGGCCCTCTCGGACGACGACCTCGACGGCCGGCTCGTAGAGGTCGTCACGCTCCTTCATGGCCGCCCCGCGATCCTTACCGCCCGGGCCGGAGCCGGCCTTGAGCTGCATGATCTCGCGGCTGTATTCGGCGGGGTACTGGGAGAGGTAGTCGGTCAGGCGGTTCAGCTCGGCGTCGGAGACGTACGTCCCCTGCGCCCGGACGAGTTGCGAGGTACCCGGGACGAGGAAGAGCATGTCGCCGTTCCCCAGCAGCTTGTCGGCCCCCATCTCGTCGAGGACCACGCGCGAGTCGTTCCGACTCGTGACCTGGAAGGCGATTCGGGCGGGCATGTTCCCCTTGATGAGGCCCGTGATGACGTCGACCGTCGGCCGCTGGGTGGCGAGGATCAGGTGCATGCCCACCGCCCGCGACTTCTGCGCCAGGCGGACGATGTGCTGCTCGACCTCCTTGCCGGCGGTCATCATCAGGTCGGCCATCTCGTCGGCCACGATGACTATGTACGGCATGAAAGTCGGGATCCGCTTGGCCTCCTCCTCGTCCTCAGGCGCCAGCCGACGCATGATCTCGTCGGCGCCTAGCTGGTTGTACAGGGAGATGTGTCGCACCCCCGCCCGCGCCATGTACCCGTACCGCTCGTCCATCTTGTCGCAGGCCCACGACAGGATCGACTCGGCCTTCTTCATGTCGGTGACGACGGGGTGCATCAGGTGCGGGATCTTCTTGAACTGCGACAGCTCCACCATCTTGGGGTCGATCATGATCATCTTGACCTCGTCGGGCGAACGGGTCATGAGGATCGACGTGATCATGGCGTTGAGGCAGACCGACTTACCCGTGCCGGTTCGACCGGCGATCAGGAGGTGCGGCATGTCGGCCATGTCGAAGACCATCGGGACGCCCTTCACGTCCTTGCCCAGGAAGAGCGGGATGCGAGCCTTCCCCTTGCCGCCGTCAGTGTCGGCGATGACCTCGCTGATGCGGACCATGGTCCGACGCGAGTTGGGGACCTCGATGCCCACGGTGTTCTTGCCGGGGATCGGCGCCACGATGCGGACGGTCGGCACGGCCAGCGCGATGGCCAGGTCGTCCGACAGGCCGGCCACGCGCGAGACCCTCAGCCCGGCCTCAAGCTCGATCTCGTACTGGGTGATGACAGGACCGGTGTCGATCTGGACGACCCGGACCTGATAGCCGAAGTCCAGCAGCGTCCGCTCCAGGAGCATGGCGCGGGCGTGGATCTGGGCCTCCTCCTCCTGGACGGTCGCCGCCGCGGGAGGCTCCAGAATCTCGAAGGGGGGAAGCTGGAAAGGCGAGGAAGGGTCGACTTGAGGAACGCCTGCCGAGTAAGAAGCCGCCGCCGGCGAATGCGATTGAGGGCCGCGTGTCGCGGGCAAGGCCGCCCCGCGCTGGACGACCGGGCCAGGCCGCTGGGCGAGCTCGGTCACGACGGGGCTTCGGGCCAGCATCGGCCGGGCTTCATGACCGCCCGCCAGCGCCGGCGGACCCGCGTGCCAGTCGGACAGGGCGGGAACGCCCGCGATGGGCGCGGCCGCGCGACGCCTTCGGAAAAGGCCGGGGAGGATCGCCGAAAGCTCCTGGGCCGGCAGCGTGACGAGGGCTTCCTGACAGAGCGCCGCACCGATCAGAGCCCCAGCGGCCAGGATCAGGAGCATCCCCGCCAGGCCGAAATGGGTCTCCAGCATCGTGGCGGCCAGCGCGCCGGCGTACCCGCCCGGGCCGACGGCCGCGCTGGGTCGGAGGCTCGCGCCGAACTTGTCGATCAGGGCGGCGACGACGACCAGGATCTGGAGGAAGCCCAGCGTCGAACCGATGCGGTCGTGGGGCCGCTTGCCCCGGGCGACGAGCAGGTTGATCGCCAGCAAGGCCGCCAGCCCGAGCCACGACGCCCAGCCGAAGGTCACCTGCGCCGCCTGGGCCAGCCGAGCCCCGACAGGGCCGCAGGGGTTGGCGATCGCGGTCCCCGCGGCGACGTCTCCCGCAGCCGCCCGCCATCGCTGGGCGTCGGCCGGGTCGTACCCAAGCAGGCTGAGGCCCAGGAAGAGGTTGACGACCAGGAAGGCGAGGCCGGGGGCAGATCGAAAGAGGCGCTGTCGCAGGAGCATGGTTCCCCCCGAAGCCCCGCGCCGTCGGCGGCCTCGACGCGGCCGGCGGGCGCAGGATCGCACCAAGTCGATGACGGAGTCGGCATCCCCAGTCATCGGCCGGGCGGGCGTTCCGGCTTGGGGGGAATCACAAGGGCGACGGGCTCAGGCGCGGGTCGCGCTTATTCCGACGCCTGGGTAAGGTCGACGGTCCCGCCCTCGGAATCGAACTCGTCGGCCGATTCGTTGGTCTGGAGCTTGCCCGACATGTCCAGGAAGATCTTGTCCTGCATGATTTCCTGGATCACCATCGAGATCTTGTCCAGCCCCCGGCCGTCGATCAGCGGGCGGGCCCCCTGGTTCAGGGCGATCATCCGCTTCTGGATCAGGGTCGAGAGCTTGAACCGGCCGCCGACCTTGTTGACGATCTCTTCTTCCTTCAGCTCTTCAATCATCGCCCATCCCCCGTGCACATCGGTGTTCCGCCAGCGTCTTCGTCAGCGCGTCGACGCAGGCTTCCAGGTCGTCGTTCACCAGTTGGACGTCGTAGGCCCGGGCGGCTTCGATCTCGCGCCGGGCGTTGGTGAGTCGTCTTGCTATCGTGGCTTCGGAATCGGTCCCGCGGTCTCGCAGGCGGGCCTCAAGCTCTTCGAGCGAGGGGGCCTGGATGAAGACGAGCAGGGCGTTGGGGACCTTCCGACGGATCTGGAAGCCCCCCTGCACGTCGATCACCAGGATGACGCATTCGCCCCTCGCCAGGGCCTCTCGGACCGGAGAGGCCGGCGTGCCGTACCAGGAGCCGTGGACCTCGGCCGATTCCAGCAGGTCGCCGCGGAGCGACTCGAATTCCTCAACCGTGACGAAATGGTAGTCGAGCCCCGGGACCTCCCCCTCGCGAGGGGCGCGGGTGGTCGCGGAGACGGAGCGTCGGACCTTGCCGCCGGCGCGGTCGATCAGGCGGTGGACGATCGTGCTCTTGCCGGCGCCCGACGCCCCCGAGAGGACGACGAGCCGCCCCGGCAGGGTCGACCAGTCGACCGCCTCCACCGGCTCGGTCATCGTGGCCTCCATGTTTTTGGTCATTCGACGTTCTGCACCAGTTCGCGGATCCGCTCGAGGATCCCCTTGACCTCAACCACCAGCCGGCTGATCTCCACGTCGTTCGACTTGGAGCCGATCGTGTTGATCTCGCGGCCCATCTCCTGGACCACGAACTCCAGTTTCCGCCCGCCGCTTTCGGCCGCGCTGAGGATCTCCTCGTACTGCTCCAGGTGGGCCCGGAGCCGGACGAGCTCCTCGGCGACGTCGGAGCGATCGGCGAGGATGGCGACCTCTCGGATCAGGTCCTTGGCCTCGATGGCGACCCCGTGCTCCTGCACCAGGGCCTGGACGCGCTCGGTCAGCCGCTTCTGGTACGACTGGACGAGGTGCGGAGCCCGATCGGCGATGCGGGCCAGCAGCTCGCGGATCGACCGAGCCAACGCCAGCAGCTCGGCGGCCATCGCGGCCCCCTCGCGGGCGCGAGCGGCCTCGAAATCCTTGAGGGCCTGGGTCGCGACGGCGGCGATGGCCGGCCACTCGGCGGCGACGTCGGGGGTCTCGGCTCGCTTCTCCTCGACGATGCCCGGCAGCGACAAAAGGGCGGTCATGTCGACCGGTCCCCCCAGCGCGGCGAGCTGGTCGCGGTAGCTGGCGAGAGCCACGGTGTTGAGCCGGTAGTCCTCGGCCTTGCGGGGGCGTTCGACGCGGACCGAGACCTGGACGGTTCCCCGGCGGGCGTACTCGCGGGCGAGCTGCTCCAGCTCGGGTTCCAGACGGCCGTAGGGGTCGTTGATCTTGGCGGTGATTTTGAGGTGGCGGTTGTTCACCGCGCGGACCTCGGCGGCGACCGACAGACCGGCGTCCTGGCTGTTCCGGGCTTCGCCGAATCCGGTCATGCTCAGCAGCAAAGCGGGCCTCGTCGGTCGGGGTCTGGGGACGGACGAAGCGAGGCGGGGTGATCCGCCTCGCTTCCAGTGTTGGGTCGGGTTGGTCGGGGGCGTCGCGGCCAGGCCGATTACTTGGGGGCCGGGGCCGTCGGCGGTTGGTTGCCGGAGTTCAGCGGGAAGGTGCTGGTGTTCGGGACCGGAGCCGAGGGGGTCGGGGCCGGAACCGGCGCCGGGGTCGGCTCGGCGGAGGGCGTCGCTTCGCCGCCGACCGGCGTGGGAGCGGCGGGGGCGTCGGACTTGGGGGTCAGGTCGCGAGTCCGCGAGGTCGGCGCCTCGTCGAACAGGGTGGACGCCCCCTGCTGCCGGGCCGTCAGAACCACCAGGAGCATCGTCATGAGGATCCAGATGGAAGCGGCGACGATGGTAATCCGGGTGAAGGTGTCGCCGGCCTTGGTGCCGAAGGCGCTCGAGCCCCCCGCTCCGCCGAAGGCGCCGGCCAGGCCGCCCCCCTTGCCCCGCTGGATCAGGACCAGGCAGATCAGGAACAGCGACAGCAGCACGATCAGCGTGTTGAAGATGGCGGTCAGTACACCCACGTTGGGAATCCTTTGGTCTCGAACGGGCTCGGTGACGAGGACGAGGGAGGCGCGGGGCGTCGAGATCCGATCACGACTTGCCGCGGGCCGTGACCTCCTGGCCGGCCTTGATGATGGCGAGGAAATCGGCCGCCTTGAGGGACGCGCCGCCGACGAGGGCGCCGTCGATGTCCGGGCAGCCCAGCAACTGGACGGCGTTGTCAGCCTTGACGCTCCCCCCATACTGGACGACGACCCGGGCGGCCGTCGCTTCGCCGAAAACCTGGCTCAGCCAGCTTCGGATGTGGGCGTGAACAGCCTGGGCCTGTTCCGGGGTGGCGGTCAGGCCGGTGCCGATCGCCCAGACCGGCTCGTAAGCGAGGACCACGCCGGCGGCTTCCTCGGCGCTCAGGCCGGCGAGCGAGCCAGTGAGCTGCTCCAGAAGAACCTCTTCGGTCTTCTCGGCCAGGCGCTCATCCTTCGTCTCGCCGATGCAGACGATGGGGATCAGTTTGGCGGCCAGGGCGGCCTTGAGCTTGGCGTTGACCTGGGCGTTGGTCTCGCCCATGCCGTGACGACGCTCCGAGTGGCCGATAATCACGTGGGTGCAGCCGACGTCCACGAGCATCGGCCCGGAGATCTCGCCGGTGAACGCGCCGTTGGGCTCCCAGTAAATGTCCTGGGCGGCCAGCCCGATCGGCGAGCCTTCCAGGACCTGGTCGACCTTCGTCAGGAAGACGAACGGGGGGGCGAGCGCCACGTGCACGTCGGTCGCCGAGCCGAGGCCGTTCTTGACCCCCTCGGCGAGGGCGGCGGCGGCCTCGGTCGAGGTGGGATTGAGCTTCCAGTTGCCGGCGATCAACAGCGTACGCATCAGACCGTGACTCCTTCGCAGACGTCGATGGTCGCGCCCATCAGCTCAGCGAGCCGACGGAGCTCGACCATGAGGCGGGCGTATTGTTCGGGCAGGAGCGCCTGGGGGCCGTCGGAGAGGGCCTTCTCCGGGCAGGTGTGCACCTCGACGTGCACGCCGTCAGCCCCGGCCGCCACCGAGGCCTTCGCCATCGCCGGGATCAAGGCCGGACGCCCGGTCGCGTGGCTGGGGTCGACGATGATCGGCAGGTGGCTCAGCGCCTTGGCGTTCGGGACCATCGAGAGGTCGAGCGTATTCCGCGTCGAGTCCTCGAAGGTCCGGATCCCGCGCTCGCAGAGGATGACCTCGCGGTTCCCCTGGGCCAGGATGTATTCGGCCGACATGAGGAGATCCTTGACCGTCGCGCTCATCCCGCGCTTGATCAGGACCGGCAGCTTGACCTTGCCGACCTCTTTGAGGAGGTCGAAGTTCTGCATGTTGCGGGCGCCGATCTGGAACATGTCGGCGTACTTGGCGACGAGGGGGACCTGGCGGGGGTCCATGACCTCGGTGACGACCGGCATGTGGAGGGCGTCGCCGACGCGGCGAAGGATCTGCAAGCCTTCCTCGCCCAGGCCCTGGAAGCTGTACGGGCTGGTCCGGGGCTTGAACGCCCCGCCGCGGAGGATATTGGCGCCGGCGTCGCGGACCTTCACGGCCGTCTCGTACAGCAGGTCTTCACCCTCGATGGCGCAAGGCCCTGCGATCATCGCCAGGTGGCCGCCGCCGATCTTGACGCCCTTGACGTCGAAGACCGAGTCTTCCTCGTGGAACTCGCGGCTGGCCAGCTTGAACGGCTTGAGGATCGGCAGAACCTTCTCCACGCCGGTGATCGCTTCGAGCGGCTCGGCCTGGAGCTTCTCCTCGTCGCCGATCACCCCGATGACGGTCCGCGAAACCCCCTGGCTCAGGTGCGGGGTGAACCCCAGGGCCTCAATCCGCTCGACGACGTGCTGGATCACGTCGGGCGTGGCGTGCGGCTTCAGAACGATGATCATGGGAGGCGTGTCTCGATCGTGTTCACTTCATCCGGAGGTCTTCGGCCAAGCGCAGAACGTCCAGGACGCGCGCAATCGAGCACCGACCCTCTGCAACGATGCGGGACCTGACATCTTAACGGATGGTTCATCCGGCGCGAAGCGGTCCGGCGCGAAATTCCCAGGGCTCACGCCCGACTCAGGCGTCAAAGTCGTCCATCGGCGTCTTCTCCGCCCGGCGAACCGCCTGGACAACCGCCCAGGCCAGCACAAGCGTCATCAGCGCGAGAGCCAGGATCAGCAGCCAGGCCGGAACGCCCTTGGGGGTCTGGAGGTTTTCGGGACGATAGTCGGGATCGCGGACGGGATCGCCCAGCGCGGCGACCTCTCGTTCACGGTGTTTGGCAAGGGCCTCCGTCACGATCTCCTGATCGTAGCGAGGCTCGCCGAGCATCTCGGAGCCGTAATCGAGGTGGTAGTTGCGTCCTTTCTCTGCGACGAATTCAAGTCGATACTCGTCGTAAAGTCCATCGACGCCGACGACGTCCAGCGGCGGTTCGTCGTTGTCGTCGACGACGAGCCGGAGGCGACCGGCCCGCCAGGTGTTCTTACCCGTCCAGACGTCCAGCGTCATCGACTCGCGGTGGTATTCGCCGAGTTGATACAGGAGGAGGTCGCCGCTCCCCACCTCCCTCCAGGTCCCGTCCACCATTGCCTGAACCCGGGCGGAGCGGCGGAAATTGCGGCTCCCGGTCAGCAGCCTCAGGCGCCTCAGCGGCAGACGACGGCCGTCGACCTCGACCCGAGTCTGCCGGACCTCGCGATCGGTCTCGACGCCCGTCACGACCAGCGAGGCCTTCAAGGCGGGCTCAGCCACCCCGGCTCCCGGTCTCATGACCGTCTGTTGAAGCTCGATCCGGTCGATCCGGAACGGGCGGCGGAGAATCCCCTCGACTTCGGTCCGCCGTTCCCCCCCCTGCTCGTCCCGGGTGCGAATCAACTCGGAGAGCAGAGAGCGTCTGTCGTCGGCCTCGCGATCGAGGACGAAACGGAACCAGCGGAAGCCGCGGGCCGAGAACCGGACCTCGACGTCCCGGAGGCTCATGTAACGCGAGTAGTCGAAAATCCTCCCCTCCGTCAGGGGCGTCCACGACTCGCCGTCGCGAGACCCCAGCACCCTTACACGACGTTCGAAGTCGGTGAGCGGCGTATGAATGGTCGCGGAATCGGGTTCAGAGGCGCCGTCGGCGAGTTTGACGGTCACTTCCAGAGGCCCTCCTTCCACGGGGTTCAAGGAGACCACCTGCGAGGGAACGACCTCCTTCACGTCGACCTGCTTCTGGTGAAGAAACGGCCCAAGATAGTACGGGACCTCCTCGCCCCGGTCGTCCACCACCCGCACGTCCGGAAATCCGTCGCGGGTCGACTCATAGATGGGACCGTCGATCGGGACGATCACGACCTCCGTCCCCTGCCCTCGCCGGAGGATCTCGCGGTGGAACTTCGTCGCCGGCGGGGCCGCCCCGAGGAGCGCGGGGAGCATCGCCAACGCCAGGATGCGGCGGATCGTGATCATGCTTGGGCTCCGTCTTCGGGCGTCCGGGCGAAGGCCGCCTCGGACCGGAGGTAGACGAACGCTCCCAGGAGAATCAGAACGCCCAGCAGCAGGAACGCCACGATCCGATAGAACGGGTCGAGCGCCGCCAGGTCGACCAGGAAGACCTTGAAGCCGACGATCGTGAACAGCGCCAGGCCCACCTTCCGCAGCGAGCCCACCCGATGACGCAGACCCGCCCCGATCAGCCCGAGCGCGAAGAGCGTCCAGAGGATCGAGATCCCGCCGGGACGGAGCGTCGGCACGAAGCGGTTCAGGAAGGTGTTCGTCTCCAGCGAGAGGAAGACGAAGCCGAGTGCGATCGCCAGACCCGTCGCGACCATCGAGGCCTGCCGCTCGTCGCGACCGCCCCTGAGCCGCATCGCCATGAAGGCCAGGAACGCCGCGATCGAGCCGAAGCTGAGCAGTCGCATGACGGCGTCGAGCGGCGAATAATCTCCGCCGTAGATCAGGCGTTCGGTCAGGCCCCAGCCGGCCAGGTCGAAGAAGACCAGTTTCCCGATCACCCCCGCGACCAGGCACATCAAGGCCGCGAGGCCCCCCAGACCGGCGACGGGGACCGCACGCAGGAGGATCGCCACGCCGACCGCGACCCACAGGAACGTCAATGCCGCCGGGCGACCGGCAGGGAAGAGGTCGCCGACTGTCTGGCCGATCTCCAGGTGGAGGAACAGCAAGGCCATCGCCGCCGCCGCGACCACGACCCACGCCGAGGTCCTCGGCCGCGTCGCAAAGGCCTCCTCGCCGTCGTCCAGACTCGTCGCCCAGGCGTGCTCGGGCCGTCGCAACAGATAGGCTGCGCCGGCCATCGAGGCGATCGGTACGCCGAAGGCGATGCACCGCTGGAGCACCAGCCCGAAGTACGAGGCGAGCGACCCACCAACCGCGACCTCCCCGCCGTAGGACCGAGGCAAGTCGACCAGCCCGAACCGGCCGAGGACCAGGGCGTACAGCACGACCGCCGCCCCTCGGAGGAACCCGCTCCGCATCTTGCCGGCCAGCCAGAGGGTCGCCAGCGCCTGCAGGGCCCAGCAGACGGTGATCCAGTCGTCCGAGAGCGCCAGCGGGATCGTCGCCCCGACGAAGACGCTCGAAAGCCCGAGGAACCCGAACAGCAGCCCGCGGTCCTGAACCCTTCGCGCCAGCATCGCCCCGACGATCGCCAGATGGTAAACGGCCAGCCCGAAGGCCAGCACCGCGACGCCCATCCGACTGTACGAATCGTAGACCAGGACCGAGCCAGCCCAGAAGAAGACCGCCGCGTTGACCGTCAATCCGATCCACTCCAGGAGCGTCGAGGGGACCTTCCGCACCAGGCTGAAGACGCTCATCGACGTCGAGTAGAGGACGAACACGCCCACGAGGTACGGGAACGTCTGCCAGAACCGCGACGGCTCGTAGCTCGCCAGCGTGCCCAGGAAGAGTCCGTAGGTGGCGATGAACCCCAGGTAGTTCAGCAACCGCCAGTTGCGCCGGGTGCTCACGGCCAGCACGCCGCAGCCGAGGAGCAACAGGTAGATGTAAAGCCCCTGGTAGTTATGGCTGTCGCCGGCCAGCATGATGGGCGTCCCGTAGCCGCCGCAGATGCCGAGGATCGCCGTCAGCAGCGAGTCGAACCGGACGGCCAGCACGCAGGTCGCGGCCGTGATGAGGGCCATCAGGGCGAAGGCCGGCGTCA
The DNA here is from genome assembly GCF_011065895.1 of Paludisphaera rhizosphaerae. Classification (NCBI taxonomy): domain Bacteria; kingdom Pseudomonadati; phylum Planctomycetota; class Planctomycetia; order Isosphaerales; family Isosphaeraceae; genus Paludisphaera; species Paludisphaera rhizosphaerae. The sequence goes on from NZ_JAALCR010000056.1 coordinate 13,864, forward strand.
TGTCGATCAGGTGGTAGAACGCCGAGGCCGCGTACACGCTGAAGTAGAAGGCCGCGATCCCCGCTCCCATCAGGGCGTGCCCCATCGGTCGATATCGCCCGCCGAGAAGCTTGATTCCCGCCCCCAGCATCCCCGACCCCGCCAGGATCGTCATGGCGACCCGCACCGCCGGCGGCAGCCAGCCCTGGTCGATGGAGTACTTGAGGAAGAACCCCAGCCCCATCACCAGGATCACGACCCCCAACCGCAGCAGCCAGGTGCTCGCGACCGCGAACTCCACCGACATCCCCGGCCGGCGATGCTCCTCGCCGACCACGATCCAGTTGCCGATCTTCGCCAGAGCCTCCCACGCGGCCGTCTCGAACCGGCTCGGCTCCCTCTCTGGAACCGGCGCGGGCCGAGTCGTCGGGTAGACGCGAGGCGGCGGCGGCAAGGTGTGGACCGGTTCACGCGGAGTCGGAATCGTCTCCGCCAGCATGTCCGCCGTCACGGGGATCGGCTCGACGGCCGGGATCGACTCCGTCGGCCTCGGCGACGGTGCGGGCTCCAGGTTGATGGGCCCGGCGTCCAGCCGGATCGGCTCCTCGACGGGCTTCGGCATCGGCTCCCGGGCCGGCCGAGCCTTCTCCGCCAGCAGCAGTCGCCGGACGTCGTCGATCCGCCTCCCCAGCGATTCGATCTCCTCCGTCTGACGCTTCGACTGCACAACCAGCCAGACGACCGCCCCGAACAGGAGCAGCGAGGGGAGCCCGAAGATATCCATGGATGCCGCCTCTACGCACGTGTACCCGCGACCCAGCCGAGATCCTACCCGAGGTCATGGGCGAACGGTTCGCGGCCGTGCCACTTTTCTAGAACTCCTCCTCCAAAAGGGCTACTCTGGGCCCTGTTTCGAGGACATCCAGGAGACCGCCCATGACCGACAACGCCGCCGTCGTCTGCCGCTTCATCGACGAGGTGCTGAACCGGGGAGACGTCGACGGGGCTTCCCGGTTCGTGTGGGAGGACGTGGTCGAACAGGTCCCGTTTCCAGGCCAGGGCCCCGGCCTGGCGGGCCTTCAGGACGTGCTGCGGGCCATGCGAGCCGCGTTCCCCGACATGCACTGGTCGGTCGAGGAGCAATTGACCGACGGCGACCGGGTCCTCACCCGGTTCGTCTGGACGGGAACACATCGGGCCCCGTTCCTCGGCGTTCCCGCCGCCGGCCGACCCGTGAGCGTCTGGGGCATGGTGATCGACCGCCTCGTCGACGGCCGCATCAAGGAGACCCGGATCCTCATGGACACGCTCGGCCTGATGACCCAACTCGGGGCGATTCCGCGGCAGGAAGTAAGAACCAAATCGCCATCAGACGTCCCAGACGCCGCGCGCAGAATCCACGATCAGGGACCAAATTGAATTCAGGCGGGAACGCTTTACCAACGGCGCAACTGGACGGGATTCGGTGCCGCGGTCACGGGGAGCGAGCCCAATAGACATTCGAAAAATGGTCGACCGAAGCCAAATCCAGACGCCCAGCGAATCACCCAACTCATTGTGGACAAAAGATTTGCATCACAATCCGATCGACACGCCTCAGTACGACCGAACCCAAACGGAGCGGCCGGGGCTAGCGTCGTCAGGGCCGGGAGGCGTAGCGTTCGCGGTTGAGCTTCCGCATGTACTGGCGGCAGAGGATCTCGAAGAGGTCGTCCTTCTCGCTGGAGCGGGTGAGATCCTGGCCCTTCTTCACCACGCCGATGTAGCCGACGAGCATCTCGTCGCTGACCGACGGTCCCCAGGTGATGGCCCTGGGCGGGCTGTGCGGGTTGCGAGGGTGGGCGGAGTTGTCGAAGTGGGCGACGACCTTCACCTGCGTCCCCTTGGGAAGGGTCACCCGTTCCTGAAAGTAGTAGGTGTGCTGCCAGGACGGATCCCACTGGGGGACGTCCAGCAAGTTGACGACGCTCCCGTTGGGGAGGACGGCCGTCATCCGGAAATCACGGCCGACCTGGTGCATGTGCGGGGTGACGCCCAGGGCCTCGACGTCGACCGGAACGTGCCACGTCGCCTTGACCTCGAAGTTCGACTCGCCGGCCGGGATCCGGAACCTGTCGTTGGTCGCGTTGGCCCAGTGGATCGACTGCTCGACCGGCTTGCGGCAGAGATGCAGGCCGATCTTCGTGCGGTCGACTTCCGGCTTCCCGGTGGGATGGTAATGGACCTGGAGGATCACGTCGGCTCCGCTCTGAATGAGCCGGCCGACGCCGTTGGGGAGATGCTCCACCTGGTTGCCTGCCGCATACCCGCCGAGGTCGCCGTCGATCGGCACCCCCGCTCCCGAGTAAGACGTATAACCCGGCCCGGCCTCGGCCTTGTCCCGGATCCGGCCGTTGCCGTGGAGATCCACGAACGCCATCAGGTGATGGACCGCCCGGCGATTCCCCGGCAGATACTCAATGGCCGAGACGTACACGTCCCGCGAGAGCCGCGAGGGGATCACGAAGCACCGGTAGAGGTCGGAACCCGTCGCCGGGACGGTGAAATCCTCCTGCATCTCCAGCACGACGTCGGGTTCGCCCAGCAGCCAGGGGCTGTTCGAGGCCTTCGGCGCCGGGGCTTCTTCGGAAACCACCGGCTCGCCCCTGGGGGCGTCGGCGTCGGCCCAGGCTCGAAGAGTCGTGATCTGAGCCTCGGTCAGCGAGGGGTCGTGCTTCAGAGCCGGCCCGAACTTGCCGTCGGCCTTCCAGGGGGGCATCGAACGATCCTCGGCCACGGTCGCCAGATCGTGCGAACGCTTTTTCGCCTGTTCATACGTTTCCAGCGCGAATGGACCGACCTGGTCCTTGCGGTGGCAAGTCACGCAGCGAGCCTGGAGGATCGGGCGAACGTCCTTGTGATAGGTGGGGGCGGCGGCCGGCTCGCCGGCGACGGCCGAACTCAGGATCGACGAGCAACCCAGAACGAGAGCCGCGAAGCGCGCAAGACGAACCGCACCGGCCGAAGGTCGGACCCCCATAAACGTGCGTTCCTCAGGGTGTTGCTTGACTGGCTTGAGCGAACCGAACGGCCTGAGCGACTCCCTTCAAGGACCGTTCCTCACGGGGCGTCGAACCCCCGAGTCGCATTCTCCCCGAACGGGGATCAAGCCAGCTGCGACGAGCCCGACGCGCGAGGATCCGTCAAAGACGGACGACGAACGCGGACGGCGCGAGCGACCTGCTGGGAAAACGCGTTGGATCGTCTTGAAATTCGTCGGAAGAGAAGAGGCGACGTTACGGTATCAAGGCGAATCGGCCTCGACAAGGGTCTGTCTTCGGGTTTCTTTCGGATTCACCCAAACGCATCGCCGCCGCGTGCAACCTTGCGGCGATGGACTCCGTGGTGGGACAATGTTGTTCGTGTGCGATTGGGAATCCTCTCCCTTCCAGGAGTCTCGTCATGAATCGCATCTTCCCCGCCCTCGCCGCGACGTTGCTGGCCCTGGCGCCGACCGCCTTCGCGGACGACGAGGCCCAGGCTCGCAAGATCGCCGAGAAGGTCACCGCCGACGGAGCGGCGATCTTCGACACCCTTGACGCCCACGCCATGGCCGCGACCTACGATGAGAAGGGCGTGTTGACCATGTTCATGAAGGACCAGGGGGGCGAGATCGAGCGAAAGGTCTACGAGGGCCGTCGCGACGTGGAGGCGGCCTACGCCGACCTCTTCAAGAACCCCGAGACGATCAAGTCCCGGAACACCGTCGACCGCGCCCGGTTGATCGCCCCCGACGTCCTGACGATCGACGGGACCTTCAACATGAACACGCTCAAGCCCGACTCGATCAAGGTCCCCTTCCACCAGGTCCGCCGCGAGCAAGGGGGCAAATGGTTGGTCCTCAGCATGGAAATCGTGGTCGTCCCCCCGAAGTAACCTCCGCGAGGCCGACGCCCGCCGTTCGACCCGACCGCTCGCCCTGCTGGCCGGTCGCGCCGATGGCCCCCGTGGCGGCGGCCCTCGTCGTCGGCACCGTCGCCGATCGAAGCCTTGAGCCGTTTTCCACGTCGGGCTGGGCGATCACAGCGATGGCGCTGGCGGTGCTCGCCTGGTGGGCGATCCGGCGGCCTCGGGCGTCGACCGTGCTGGTGGTCGGGGCGATGGTCGCGGCCGGGGGTGCTTATCACCACGACCGATGGTCGGACGTCGCCCCCAACGACCTGGCCTCCTGCCTTGATGAGACGCCGAGCCCCGCCTGGGTTCGCGGCCACGTCGAGGAAGTCGTCGGCCGCAACACCCGCGAAGGGCGAGGGCCGGACGACCCCGACCGCACCCGAACGCGGTTCACCCTGTGGATCGAGGCGGTCAGCGACGGCTCGACGTTCCACCCCCGAACCGGCCGGGCCGACGTCGTCGTTCAGGGAGACGCGCCGGGGCTTCTCGCGGGCCAGCCCGTGCAGGTCGCCGGTCGGCTCTCGCGAGTCTCTGGTCCGCTCAACCCCGGCGAGTTCGACCGCCGCGCCTTCCTTCAGGCCCGAGGGATTCGCCTGGCCATGACCGTGGACGAGCCCGAGGGCGTCATGCCCGATCCCGGCCGTCCCTGGTCTCGAAGCGCCGGCCTGCTCGGCTCGATCCGCGAGTGGAGCCGCGATCGACTGGTCGAAGGGCTGTCCCCGGCGGCCGCGCCGCTGGCCTCGGCCCTGGTGCTGGGGCGTCGTGACGACATGGACCCGGAAGTGGGCGACGCCTTCGCCCGAACCGGGACGACGCACCTGCTGGCGGTCTCCGGCCTGCAACTCCAGGTGATGGCCGGGGCGATCGGCCTGGGGTTGGTCTTATTGGGGGTGCCGCGACGATTGCGGTACGTCTTGGTGGCCCTGGCGGCGGTCGGCTACGCGGCGCTGGTGGGGGGCTCGCCGTCGGTCGTGCGGTCGATGGTCATGACCGTGGCCTTCTGCGTCGCGCTGCTCGCCAGCCGACGCCCGAGCCCAGCCAACGTCCTGGCGACGGCCGGCGTCCTGACCTTCGCGATCAACCCGAGCTTCCTGTTCGACGTCGGCTGCCAGCTCTCGTTCCTGGCCGTCGCCGCTCTCTTCTGGCTGCTGCCGAGGGCCTCGGCGTTCGGTGATGCGGTCGAGCTGCGGCTCCTCGGACCGCCTGACCCCCTCGACCAACTCGATCCCTGGCGACAATCGATCCCCGGAAGGGTCTACCTGTGGGCGGCGCAGACTACGACGACGCTGCTCGCCGCGTCGGCCGTCGTCTGGGCGGCGGCCGCGCCGCTCTCGGCCCTGCGGTTCCACCTATTCTCGCCAGTAGGGGTCCTGCTGAACGTGCCGCTCACGATCACGACCTCCGCCGCCCTGCTGGCGGGAGCGTTCAAGTTGACCGCCGCCGCGCTCGGGCTGTCGCCGCTGGCGAAGGTCGCCGGCTGGGTGGTCAGCGCGATGCTCGGGCTCTCGGAGACGATCGTTCGCTGGGGGGCGGCGATCCCCTGGGGCTCGTGGTACACGCCAGGTCCCCCGGCGGCGTCGGTGCTGGTCTTCTACGCTCTGCTTGGCGCCGCCGCCTACCTCACGACCGCCGGCCCACGTCGAGGCGAACCGACGACCGCTCTGCGATGGGCCCGGCGAATCGCCTGGGCGATGGTCCTCGGCTGGTGCGTTCCAGGATGGCTGCTCTCCGGGATCGGTCGACGACCGGCGACCCTGGAAGTGGACGTTCTAGCCGTGGGCCACGGCCTCGCGGTCGCGATCCATACACCCGAGGGGAAGGCGTTCCTGTACGACTGCGGCCGGATGGACGACCCCAGCGTCGGACGTCGGATCGTCGCCCCGGCGCTTTGGTCGCGGGGCGTCTCACGGATCGACGCCGTCTTCCTCAGCCACGCCGACCAGGACCACTTCAACGGGCTTCCGGACGTGCTGAACCGCTTCACCGTCGGCGAGGTCGTCGTCGCGCCGGAATTCGCGGGCCGCGACAACCCGGCGGCGACCGCCCTGATGGAGGAGGTCAAGCGGCAAGGGGTGCCGGTCCGTACCGTGTTCGCGCCCGAGGAATGGCGATCGGGTTCCGTGCGGTTCCAGATCCTCCACCCGCCGGCCGGCTGGACGAGCGACGTCGCCGACAACGCCCGCAGCCTTGTCCTGAACGTCTCCCTAAACGATCGTCGCTTGCTGCTGACGGGCGATCTGGAGCAGATCGGGCTGGTCGAGTTGCTGTCGCTTCCCAGACCGTCGCGGCCGGTCGACGTGATGCTAGCGCCCCACCACGGCGGCAAGTCGGCCAACCCGCCGAGGCTCTACGACTGGGCCGAGCCGCATTTGGTGGTCGCCAGCCAGAAGCCGCCGCCGACCGGCTCGGCCGACGCGTTGACGCCCCTGGAGGCCCGGGATATCGTGCTTTTGCGGACGTGGCAGGTCGGCGCCGTCTCCTTGCAATGGTTGCCGACCGGGGTCGTCGCGCGAGGGTTCCTGGATCGAGGACGGCCGGAATGACGTGGTTGATCGCGGCCCTGGGCTTCGGCGCAGGGGTGCTCTCGGGTATTGCGCTGGCGGTCGTCGAGTTCGGCGCCTGGGCGCTGGTGATGCCTCGGCGGATCTCCGAAACCCGGTCGTGGACGGGCGGATCGGATTCGATCCGCGTCCGCGCGGCCGACGGCGCCGAACTGACCGGACGCTGGGTTCCCGCCCCGGATCCGACGGGCCGGACGGTCGTCCTGATTCACGGGTTCATCGACGGCCCGGCGATGATGCTGATCGACCGGGCGCCGGCGATCCTCGACCGCGGCTGGAACGTGGCGGCGATCGACCTGCGGGGATACGGCGAGAGCCAGGGGCCGTATTCAAGTTTCGGCGCCCGCGAGGCCGGCGACCTGAAAGCCTGGCTCGACGAGTTGGCCCACCTCGTCCCGGCCGGCGAGCCGTTCGTCCCGGTCGTCTGGGGACGATCGATGGGCGCGTCGATCGCCCTCCGCGCGGCCGCTGAAGACGACCGCATCGAGGCCCTTGTGCTGGAAGCGCCGATGGTCGACCTCCGCCATTCGGTGAGAACCGTGATGCGAAACCGAAAGCTGCCGATGGCTCCGGCCTTCTCGCGGCTGGTGGTCCGCCGCGCCGCCAGAATCGCCGGTGCCTCGCTGGCCCGACCGGGCTCGCTGGAACTGGCCCCGAGGTTCGACCGCCCGGTGATCGTCGTCCACGGCAGCGACGACGACCTGATTCCGACCGCCCTTGGCCGCCGCCTCGCGGACGCCTTCCCCTCCCCCGCCCCGTTCCTGGAGATCTCCGGCGCCCGGCACGCGGACGTCGCCCGGGTCGGCGGTCGGCAGATGTTGGAACAGGTGATGGACTTCCTCGATACGACGACCCTCACAGCCGGGCGAGGCACAAACGCATGATCCTCGTGCAGTCTGATCTACAAAGGTGTGGACGATCGGGACGACGGCCTTCCCCCCTCGCGGGGGAAGGTGGCCCGCAGGGCCGGATGAGGGGGACGACCGGCGTCGGAGGCCCTTCCGACGGGGCGTTTTCGGACCCGCGCCGATCGTCCCCCTCAACTGACCGCTGCGCGGTCTGC
>NZ_JAALCR010000057.1 GCF_011065895.1 Paludisphaera rhizosphaerae
GGATCCGGATCGGGCCCGACGTATCCTCTGCGCTCCGACGACCCTCACCCGGCTCTTCGGGCCACCCTCTCCCGGCGGGAGAGGGGACAAGATGGGCGGCTCGGGCCGTCTTGGCCTCACATCGCCATCCGGACGGCGTCCGGCTCGACCTCGACGCAGGGGATGGTCGCCTCGCCGCGCTCGCGGGCGACGACGTAATACGCCGGCCTTCCCACGACGAAATAGGCCCGGCAGAAGCCGTCCCAGCGGACGAACACAGGCGGGTACTCGCTCCGAGGACTCAGCACGCTCTCCACGAGGTTGAGTTCGGCGGCGAAAAACCGGTCGGGAGTCAGATTCTGGTCCAGGCGGACCTCGGCGATCGGCAGGTGTCGAACATGAGGGCGGATCTCCGCGACGCCAAGCCTTTGAGCTTCGCTCAGTCGCATCCTCGGCTCCTCCAGAGTGAAAGAAGTTTCATCTCTCTTAAAGATACCGGCGAAGTCAAATCGTTCAATACTTTCGAACGCGACGACGGCAAGCGACGCGAACGTCGACCGCGTCTTTGAAGTCCGCGAGCGGCTGGCGGTTCGCTTCGGGTGTGGGCGACGCGACGTCTCCCTCGAAGGCGGATTGGTCCGAGAAACGGCGTTCAGCATCGGTCCCAGAGCGTCGAGGCGTCGACATCGGCCTCTGCCGCAAATGGTGAAGTGTCAGAAGGATGTGTAAGGCCTCGCACCCTCGCCGTCAGCGGAATGGGATGTGTACGGCCTTGCACATTCGCCGGCGGGGGAGCGGCCGTAACTTTGGCCGGGAAAGGTTCGCCAGGTCCAGAGGACAGTCCACCAGGGAAAAATCGGCTGTCGATTCCAGCCCCAATGCGGGTAGTCCCCCGGTAGGTCGACGGCAGACCTGGGATGGGCCCGAGGTCTGGGAACAGGCGGGTCCGGTTCGACCGGCAGCCAGGGACGATCGGCGAGCCGCCAGTACTTCTCGGCGAGTTTGCAGGCCCATTCATCTTCGCGCCAGTCGTTTTCATTGTCGTATGCGTTCACTTGTCTGCTGCGGTCTTTCGCCCACTGAACCCTTCCCGACCGCATGGTCATGATGTTGAGTTCGTAAGCCTTCTCTCGATAGAAGGCCGACCGGGTCCTCATCTCGACGATCCACAGGCCGGCGGCCGTCAGCAGGGCCGCGATCGCCACGGCGACCATCAGGCGACGGATGGTGAGGCGGGGACGGAAGCGTGTCGGGCCCATGGGCGGCACCCCTCGTTCGGCATGATGACGGAGCGGGCCGGTCTGATCGTTCGGTCAGGAGGACGTCCGTCGAACGGGCGTTCGGGCTTCGCTTTGCAGAGGCGGTAGCCGGATCGCTCGTCCAGCAAAGGCTTTTCTGGACCATTATCTAATCGGAGGGCCCCGCGAGGCGCGGGGTCTGCTGGATCCGGCGAGAATTCCGCAGCACCTTCTGGAAGCCGTTTCTGGATCGAGGGTTGGAATCGAAGGTCATGGCCACGCAAGTGTCACGCGACGTCAGGGTTTGCCGGGGGACCAGCCAGGTGGTTTGCCGCGAGAGACGTCGGGATCAACTGCCAGGCTTCGGGTTAACCGAGAGGGTGGTCCGGGCGGCTCGCCCGGACGTCTTCGATCCACGGCTTGCGACGTCCGGGCGAGCCGCCCGGACCACCCGGTTTATCGATTTTGACGCTCGAACCTCAGATGCCGAGGAGAAGAGCTACTCTCGTCGGGCGTCGTCGCGGCAAACCACCCGACGCAACCGACGGCACAACTTGACGTCGCGTGACACAAGCGTGGCCATGGCACCCAGGGCTGCCTTTCGTCGGCGGGGTTGGGCGGGGAGTGTCGCGAAAATGGTCGAACAAACCCGCCGTTAGGTCCGGTTTTCAATGCCCAATTCGATGCACAGTCAAGGCTTGCGTCGATTGGGTTCGGTCGTCGGCCGTCGCGAGCGAAGCCGGCGGGGTTGGGCGGGGAGCGTCAGTAAACCGGACGATCGAAGCCAAGCCGCGGAGGGCGGTTTCGATGTTCAAGTCAATGCGGATTATCGGTTTGCGTCGATCGGCTTTGGTCGTCGCGCCGGGCGAACGAAGCCGGCGGGGCCGTCAGAGGTAGCGCTTCCAGAGATCCATGACGTCGAGGCCGGAGAGTCGCACCAGGGACTCGCAGAGGGCCAGGTAGCGGCGTTGGCGTTCGTTGGGGCGGGGGTTGGTGTTGGCGTCGACGAGGTGGTATCGACCTCCCTCGACGGCCTCGACGAGGTACCCCGCGCCGTCGGCGATGCCGTTGGTCCACATCATCGACGGCAGCGACCAGAGGCCGGCCTCATCGACCTGGCGTCTGAGGTCGGCCCATTGGGTGCGCGAGAGCTTGATGGTCCGTCGCGAGGTCGGTTTGCCCCCAAGGTCGCCGCGGCGCGGTTCGAGCCGGGCCGCGTAGAGGGTCGCCCCTTCGTCGGTCGCGACGACTCGGACGGCGACCGGGCTGTGGAAGCTCGGGCTCCAGAGGAAGCGGTAGACGACCACCCTCGGATCCCTCTGCGAGAGCGACCAGAGCGAGGGCTCCTCCATCGCGAACAGGTCCTCGGCGTACCAGTTGGCGAGGTATCGGCTGAGGCCGATCCCGCTGGGGAAATACTGGAGGTTGCGGGGGCGTCGGGAGACCCGCGCGCTCGGCAGGTCGCGGAGGAGCGCGGCGACCCCGTCGTCCGTGACCCTGGTCCGCGCCAGCCGAACCATCGTCAACTCGTTGAGCCCCTTGAGATGGGCGAGCCCGGCGTCGGTGACCTTCGTCCCGGAGAGGTCCAGGGTCTTGATCGTGGTGACGCCCTGAATCTCGTCCTTGAGCGCGGTCAGGTCGGCGTCGGCGGTCTTCGTGCCGGCGAGGTCGACGGCGACGGGCTGGCCGGAACTGTAGGCGACCTTCCCGCCCAGCTTCTTCACGGCCGCGTTCAGATTCCTGCCGACGCCGAACAACCGCGAGATCTCGTCGAGCCCCTTGTCCACCGCGCGGTCGGCCTCCTGACCCCGCGCGGCCGTCGCGGCGAGCCCAACCGAAATCAGCCCGATCCAAATCCAACGGCCGCAGCGTCGGCCCCGATCAGTGGAAGAGTCCATGCGACGCCTCCGACGGTCTGGATTCTCTGCGAAAGCCCCGCAACGAGGGCGATCGGATTGTTACAGCATATTCCGACGTTTGAGATCGAGGTAGCGTTCGATGGCGCGCGGGGCGACCTGATCGGCTCGCGAGTCCAGAACCTCCACGCCGGAACGGCGCAGCTCTTCAAGGAGAATGGTGCGCTCCTGCATGAGGCCGGCCGCGACGCCCACGCGGTAAAGCTCGGCGGCGTCGTGCGGCTCGTGCAGTTCGTTGTCTTCAAGGGTCTCGTCGGCGATGGTCACGACGAGAAACAGGTGACGGCGGGTCAGCACCTTCGAGTAGAGAAGCATGCGTCGGGCCGCCTCGACGACCGTGACGTCGGTGAGCAGGATGAAGAGCGTCCGGCGCGAGCTGCGTTTCGCGGCGAGGGTCAGGGCGAGTTCGAAGTTCGGCTCCACCAGGCGAGGCTCTCTCGCATAGAGCCCCTCGATCACCGCGTTCAACTGGGTACGCTCGCGACGAGGGTGGAGGTACAGGTCGACCTTGTCCGCGAAGACCATCAGGCCCAGGTCGTCGCCCTGTCCCAGAGCGGTGCGAGTCAGCAGGACGGCGGCTTCGAGCATGGCGTCGAACTTCGTCCTGTGGCCGCAGTAGGTCGTCATGGCGCGGCTGGAATCGACGAGGACGACCACCTGCTGGTGGCGTTCGACCTCGAAATTCCGGCTGATCGGGCGGTTCAACCGCGCGGTCGCCTTCCAGTCGACCCATCGGATGTCGTCCTGAGTGCTGTACTCGCGGAGCGATTCGAAGGAGGTCCCCGTTCCTCGCCAGCGGAATCGGTGGCTGCCCGCCTGCCTGAGAAGCGCCCGACGCTCGGCGAGTTCCGCGGCCCTCGCGTTGGCGAGCTGGGGCATGCAGCGGAGCGAGTGGCCGGCCGGCAGACGGCGCTGCGCCCAGGCGATTCCCAGGGGCCCAAGCGCGCGGTAGTTCAGATCACCGAACGCCGTGGGGCCGCGAAGCGTGGGGACGATCTCGTACTCGTGGGTTGTGCGGGAGCGGGGCGGGGCCTCGACCTCAAGCACAAGCGGCGTCGCCCGGGCCCCCTCGGGAGGTTGGTCGGCGAGGATCAACCGGACCGGGGCGCCCAGGCGGTTCTCGACGGTCCAGGCCACGCGGTCGGTCTGGCCGACGTGGAGCTGGTCGGGCGCTCGTCGAGTGAGGCGGATCGGCAGGCGGCGGGCGAGCAAGCCGTCCGCGATGAAGGCCGCCGCCAGCATCCCCATGATCGTCCACGCCGCGCCGACGGCCGCCGGCGCCCCACGACCGCCGAGAATCACGACGAGCGGGATCGCCGTCAGCCACATCATGCGTCGGGAGGGAATGATCATGGCGTCAGCGGGGGACCTCGACCTGGGCCAGCGAACGAGAGAGGACGCGGTCAGGCGTCTCGGCCGCCACATGGGCCTCGGGCGTGAGCAGCAGCCGATGCCGCAGGACCGCCGGCGCGACGGCCTTCACGTCGTCGGGCGTCGCGAATTCGCGGCCCTCCATCGCGGCGCGGGCCTTGGTCATCAACAGCAGGTGCACGGCTGCCCGAGGGCTCGCCCCCACCTGAATCTGGGGCGAGGTCCGGGTCGCCCGCACCACCTCGCCCAGGTAGCGCAGGACTTCCGGCGAGATCTTGATCCCCACCAACTCCCTGCGGACGGCCGCCACCTCGTCCGGAGTCGTCACCGGAGTCAATTCGGACTGGGCCGCGCGGTGCAGGTCCTGGCCGCTGTTATAGGCCTGAAGGACTTGCAGCTCCTCTTCCAGGGACGGGTAGCGGAGCACGATCTTGGTCATGAAGCGGTCGACCTGCGCCTCGGGGAGTGGATAGGTCCCCTCGTACTCGATCGGGTTCTGGGTCGCCAGAACGGTGAAGAGCGGCGGCAGGGGGTGTCGCTGGGCGCCGAGCGACACGGCGCGCTCCTCCATCACTTCCAGGAGGCCGGCCTGGGTTTTGGGTGGGGAGCGGTTGATCTCGTCGGCCAGCAGGAACGTCGTGAAAACCGGCCCTTTCCGGAGCTGGAAGGACTGGGAGGCCAGTTGAAAGACCTCGGTTCCCAGGATGTCGGCCGGCATCATGTCCGGCGTGAACTGGATGCGCTGGAAGTCCGCGTCGAAGAGCCGCGCCAGCCCTTTCGCCAGCAGCGTCTTGCCCAGCCCGGGGACGCCTTCGAGCAGAACGTGGCCGCCGGCGTAGACGGTCGCCAGCAGTTGCTCGATGACTTCGTCCTGGCCGAAGAAGACCCTGCGGAGGCCGTCCTTCAGGCGCGTGGCGTGTTCATGAAACCGTTCGAGTTCCATAGAGTCGCTTTCGTAACTGGACCAGCCTGGTCACCAGGCGGACGGCCTCGTGCGGGGACGAGGGCCGGCGTCCGGACTCGACGTAGGCGTCGGCTTCCTTGAGGAGCGCCTCGGCGGCGGGGTCGCCGCCGGACGAGGACCTGACGAGTTGGCGGAGCCTTGCGGCGACCGCCTCGACGGCGATGGGCGCGGCTCGCGCCCGTTCGTGGATCTGGGCGACCGCGTCGATGTATTCCTGGGCCGTCCTTCGCTCCTGCAGTTCATACCTCTCAGCCGGCCTGAGCCGGACGTTACGGCCATAGTAGTACAGGAGGGCCCATGCCAGTGCAAGCCACAGGAAAGCCGGCGCTCCGGGCAGACCCACGAGGTAGGTCAGGAAGGACTCCGCGCGACCGTGCCCGTGGCGATACTCGTCGATCGCGACCGTCCCCTCGTCGATCTCCCGGTCAAGGATCGACGCCAGAACCTGGGCGTTCTCGCCGGCGTCGAGCCCGGCGTTCGTCCATGCGAAGGCGTCGAGCAGGATGTAGCACGACCCCCGTCCGACGGGAATGCGGTACAGGACGCCCCCCTTGGCGTCTCCCGCGAGCCGCCAGCCGCTCTCCACCGCCTCGTCGGCCGTACTCTTCGCCGCCCAACGCGGGCCCTTGGCCTCGACGGTCAGCGACCCATCGCCGACCGTGGGAGCCTCGACGGTCTCGGGGCGGTTGTCCACCAGACCTTCCCCGCGAAGCGCGGCGGAGATCGGCCGCTTGGACGAGTCCGCGGGGTCGATCACCCGAAGCTTGCCCGCCAGAAGGTTGTTCCGGACCGGCTTCGGCAGCTCATCGGGGTCCGAGGTCACGATGATCAGCGTGTTGCCGCGCTCCAGCCAGGCGCGGATCGGCAGCCAGGCGTCGGCCTCCATCTCTTCGTCCGAGGGAGACCACGACCCGTCCCCCATCGTGATCACGACGTTCCCCGACGGAGAGGGAGACCCCTCGAACGCCTCGATCGTTGGAACGTCCAGCAGGGTGGCGGGCAGGCCCATGCGATCGCACCACCGGTACAGGCCGGAGGCCCCGCCCGTCCCGTTGTCGTAGGCGCATCCCGTCAGGGCCGTCCGGTACGAGACCCGGAGGCGGTCCCCGAGCATCCCCAGGGCGAGCAGACCCAGGAGCAGCAAGATCAGCAACGACCATCCTCGCCACTTGGGCTTATCCAGGGCTGACCGCCTCTCCGTCGATGGCCAGGGCGCAAAGGCGGATCGACTCTTCCGCCTGTTCGCGCGCGGCCGGTTCCCGGCCGTACCAGACCCGTTCGTAGATCACCGCCAGCCGACCGAACCGTTCGGCCAGGTCCGGACGCGGCCGCAGCTCCGCGCGATACTCGCGGTTGGTGCGGGTCGTGTCGTAGCGAAGCAGGCCCTGCTGCTCCAGCGCCGCGATCAGGGCGAGCAAGGCCAGGCGGATCGCCTCGGCGTGTCGGCCCGAGGCCAGCGCGTGCGCCGCCTGCTCGCGCAGGTCGGAGGCCGCGGCCAGGGTTTCCAGCGCGAGGGCGTCGGCGCGGGCGATTGGGGGAGCGCCGCCGCTGCCGCGGAAGAACAGTGGGATGAGCTTCCACATCGCCCAGGCGATGATCGCGCCGGCGACGATCCACACCAGCACCGATCCACCCGAGCCCCCGGTCCCGGTGAAGCGGCCGAAGAGGCGGAAGAACCAGCCGATCACGCTCCCCACGGCTTCCAGAATCCGGATGAGGACGTCCAGCATCGCGGCGCCGAGCTTCTTGAGCCACGGCGCTTCGGGCGTCGTCCCCGGCTTCAGTTGCTTCCACCAGAAGTCGGAGCCGCCCATCACCTCTCGGGCCAGGCGCGCCGGGTCGGCGTCGGCCGGCGCTTGCACGATGGCCGAGACGAGGGCCGTCAGGTTCGAGATCGCCGCCGAGGCCGGCATCGGCCAAGCTCCTTTGATCCAGACCGATGTTCGTCAGACCGACGCCTTGGCGCGATAGGCGGCGATCCGCCTCCGGAGGTCCTCACCCTCGCGAACCGCGCGGATGTCGTGATAGACGAGGGTCAGCGAGATCCACCAGGCCACGGCGACGGCCGTCAGCAGCGCGGCGATCGTGAAGGTCTCAAAGATCCAGAGGTACTCGCCGATCACCCGACGCCACTCGGAGTCCAGCAGGTGGGAGCCGAGCGCGGGCGTCGCCACGAGCAGCCTGGGGAGCGCCACGAACCCCCCCAGGACGAGGCCCATGCAAAGGTAGAGCATGCCCATGAGCGTCACGCTCATGTCCTCGCGGATCAGCTTCTGGGTCCTCCGGAAGACCCGGCGATCCTTCTCGAAGAGGACGACCAGCGGGGCCAGGCAAGACCTCGGCCAGATCGCCAGCAGCGGCAGGCCCATCAGCAGCAGCGAGCCCAGGAAGAAGAACGACAGCTTGAACAGGACGATCGCCAATCGCCAGAACTTCCGGCCGCACCAGGCGAAGCACTCCCCAACCGAGGCCGTCTCCCCGTCGGCGAGCTTCCAGGCGAAGACCGCGCAGGGCAGGGGAAGGACCGTGAAAACCATCAGAGCCAGGAAGGGGATGACCAGCCAGCCGAGCAGGACGTTCAACCCAACGGGAATGTCCCAGTTCCGCCATATCTGGACGATCAGGACGCCCGACGTGATCAGAGTTGCCAGCGTCGGCAGGGCCAACCACCCAAGAACGTCGAGATGGTCGTGAATGCACCAGAACGCGCAATCGATCTGAACGAAAACCCGACGCCACATCGAGGTCTTAGGAGCAGCCATGAGGCACGATGCCCTCGCAACGCAAGATCCGGGCGGACTGGCGGCGCATCCTTCGCGCCGCAGATGTAGTTTAATGATCAGGCCAGGGCTTGCAAGCACCCAGGCTCTCTCCGCCGCCGGATATGGCCAGGCCAGTCTTCAGGCTGCTTGCATGTGTGTGGTTCTCGGTTCATAATATCTCGATTCTGTAGGGTAGGCCCGTCCGCCAACAAAGGAGACCAAGATGAGCCAGGTCGCCGAACATCCCATCAAGGAAGCGGGAATCGATCCGTACGAGATCGGCTGGTACATCGAATCAGCCGACGAAGAAACGTACGGGCCGGTATCCCGCAAGACCCTCGGCCAGTGGCTCGAAGACGGGACGATCACGCCGAACACCCTGGTCCGGCACTGCACCCAACCCGAGACCAGGCCGCTCGCGGATCAGGCGGAGCTTCGCGATCAGCTCCCCTTCGACCAGGCCAAGGGAAGCGTCGGAGACCGCCTGGAAGACGTTTGGCCGCGCAAGACTCGGGAGCGCCTGGCGTTGGCGGAAGGTTCGGCCCCGTGCGCCCGCCACAACCGGCCGGCGACCCTCGTTTGCGTCCGCTGCCACGCCCCCTACTGCGACAAGTGCCGGATGAAACCCTTCAAAAAGGCGTTTTTCCAGTGCCGGCGCTGCCAGTCGAGCAACTACAACCGCCGGATCGTCGCGCTGATCCTGGACACCACCCTGATCGTCTACGTACCGCTCATCGTCGCTTTCGTGGTGTTGACCGCTTCAGGCGTCGAACCCAGGACGGCGGGCGTCGTCATCAACCTCGTCCAGTTGCTCGGGGTGTTGTTGCTCTTCTTCCGCGACGCGCTCTTCGGTGGAGCCAGCCTGGGCAAGCGGGCCATGGGCCTGCGCGTCGTACGGTCGGCCGACGGCGTCTCGCCGCTCTCCTACGGGCAGGGATTCGTCCGCTGGCTGAGCCAGCTCATCCCGTTCTTCAACCTGTACGACGTCATCGTCCCGTATCGCGATCCGCTGCTCAGGCGAGTCGGCGACCGCTGGGCGAAGACCCGCGTGGTGGACTCGCCGAAGAAGCTGGCCAAGGCCCGCGCCGACGTCGCCCGTCGGCTGCTCAAGAAAGGAACCCAACCTCCTCGTGAGGTGGGAATGACGACGGAACAGATGGCTCGGCTTGTCTGACGATCGAGACCAGGAACGTCTCGAGCCCCTGTCCTGGACGGGGCTCGAGACCGCTCGCCTCGCGGATCAAGTCGGCGAGTTCGGCGGCGATCTCCTGCCGAGGCCGCGGGACCATCTCCTCTCTCGACCGTAGGTACATCCCGACGAGGCCGACGATCTCTCCGGGCACCGCGGCCAGAGCCTCGGCGGGGAGCGGCGCCTCGGTCTCCGCTCCAGCGGGAAGCTCCGGCAGAAGCGACTCGGTCTCGATTGGCTCCTGATACACCACGAGCGTCCCGGCGACGAGGTCGCCCAACCGCTGGCTGTCTCGCGTGAGCAGCATGCTGGCGAGGCCGACGCCGTAGAAGAACGGTAGGAAGTCGATCACGCGGAGCAGGTTCCGCAGCAGCGTGTCGAAGAAGCGCAACGCGTACCCGCCCCGCCGGACGACTCGTACGTGGAGGATTCGCTTGCCGAGCGTCTGGCCGTTCCAGAGCCACTCAAGGAAGATGAAATAGCCGTTGTAGAGGCCGAACCCCAGGAGGAGGCCGATGGCGGTGATCCACGCCTCGTGGCCTTCGCCCAGACTGTTGAGCACCACCGCCAGGCCTGCAAACACCAGGTTGAACGCGATCTGCCCGACGACGAACATGGCGAAGAAGTCGATCATGTATGCGGCGGCGCGGCTCCCCGGGCCCGCGAGTGCGTAGGTCAGTTCGATGTTTTCCGGGGTCCGAACCGTCAGGACACGTTGGCCCAGGTGCGTTCCATGATCGTTCATGAGTTCATCCGCTCGCGAAAAGATTCCTGGGCTCGCCTTCAGGCCTTTCTGGACCAGGCTCGCCGATTGTCGCTGGCGCGGGTGCCGCTGGAAACCTTCCGCGAAGGCAGCACGCTCTATCGAGAGGCTGTCGCGGACCTGGCGTACGCCCGCATGCAGTATCCCGAACATCCGATCGCCAAGGAACTCGGTCGGCTCGTCGGTCAGGCGCACAGCATCCTCTATCAATCCGAACGCGCCAGGTCAAGTGGTTGGATGGATTTCTGGCGGCGAGGTTGGCCGACGAGCGTCCGCGCCGCGGCTGGGCCGATCTTGCTCGCCACGGCCGCTTTCTGGATCGCGGCGGTCGTGGGATTCTTCCTCACGGCGCAGAACCCGGCCCTGGAGCGGTTCTTCATCAGCCCGCCGATGCGCGAGGCCATCGCCGCCAAACACCTGTGGACCGAGTCGCTGACCAAGACCGCGCCCAGCTCGGGGTCGCACATTGCGGTGAACAACATCAACGTCTCGCTGCTGGCGTGGGCGTCTGGGCTGACCTTCGGGATCGGCACCATGTGGCTGATGATCTTCAACGGGGTCATGCTGGGGGCGATCGCGGCGGCGTGCCTCCGCGCGGGGATGCTCGGGCCGCTGGCGGAGTTCGTCGTCGGCCACGGCTCGCTGGAGTTGCCCGCCATCTGGATCAGCGCCGGCGCGGGGTTCCTCATGGCCGACGCATTACTCTTTCCCGGCCGTTACAGTCGGCGGGACGAGCTTTGGCTGAAGGGCCGCACCTCCGTCCGAATCATCGTCGGAATCTTCCCTTTGCTCCTGATCGCTGGCGCGATCGAGGCGTTCATCTCACCCAGCGAGGCTCCGGGTCTCGCCAAGACCTTCCTCGCACTGGGGCTCGGCCTCTCGCTATTGGCCTATATCATGATCGGGGGAAGAACTTCGCCGATCGACGGAAAGGACAGCGCTCTCGCCTTGCCCCGACACGACAGCGAAGTCGTTCGGCCCGGCGGCGTACAAGCTTGAAAGCCGCCGATCCAATCCCTTCCGGCTGGGGCCCCTCGATCGGCCGCGGAGCGCGAGGAACCCCGCGCCTTGAGTCAGGATCGCGAAGTCGAGCCTCAGCGACTCGACGCCCTCAACGACGACCTCCTTGGTTTCCTCGGTCCGCCGCGCGGCAGCGAGACTTGTGGTGCCGGTAGGACGGCAGGCGGGAATTCAAGGCGGGTATGAAACGGCCCCCAACCGGTAGAGGACCGGCTTTCTTGGGTTTGATTGGGCCGCTCTGCCAAATCTGGCAGATAAGGTAAGTCTAGCTATCAGCGTATGATACGCAGAGTACACCCGAGAGGATTCGAACCTCTAACCTTCGGTTCCGTAGGCCAATGCCGATCCTTTAATCGTCGTCAGCCGACGAGACGTAAACCTTGTCCGAATAGCGATTTTCGCACGAGACGCTTCCAGTGTCTGGCGATTGCCGACCTCCACAATTTACAAGCTATCGTGTGGTTTGCAATGGATTCTCGGACAGAACTCGGACAGTGACCCGTCGAAGCAGATTTGCTAGCATTGAATTAATATTTGCAATTGCTGCACACCCTTGGATTGATTCAAATTCGGCGACGTCTTGAATCGATTTTATTGATTACTTGGCATATCCATAAGCGAAGAACTCGGTCTGAGTGGCATCCCCATAGAGTGTCAACGTATGACCGAGCCGACCATTCTCGCCGTGAAATCGGTAACGGTGGATCGCTTTGAATTCTGGAGGCGGGATCGGGTAACCCGGACGCCGACTCCCGTTGTCACGAATCTGCTCCAGACCGAAACCTGCGGGATCGCTCTCGTGACGATACGGCCGGCTCGCGAGGAGCTTCGAAAGGTCGGCCGGTTCGACAAAGAAATGGAACGCCCAATCCCGATAGTTAAAGCCACTGTAGGTGTACGCTGATACGAGACGGAGGCTCGGCGGGGCCGGCGAGACGATATGTCGCTCGAACTTCCTCAGCGGGTTTCGATTGAGGTGCGTATCATAGGCCAACAGTCCTGATAGCAGGACGGCCGGTACCACAACGATCGCGCGACGTGAACTCGTCGACAGGGTTGCCAGCTTGCCAAGACACGCCGCAACCAGTTTCCCAATCAAGATTAGGATCGGGAAGGTGACCAGGAATCCGATTGGGCCATAGAAAAGCGCGGATTCCTGACCACCGTCCGAACCCAAGTTGAGCATGATGACGGCGAGGTAGCAGACACCCACGACGCAAATCAACGCCCGGCCAGGCCAAACTCGGACGAAGGATTCTGGCTGAACCGTTGAAACCATCTGGTCTTACGACCAACTGCGGCCAGTGTAGCCGGACAAAGGTTGGAGCAACGGCGGAAGGAATTCGACGTAAGTCAATACACCCGAGAGGATTCGAACCTCTAACCTTCGGTTCCGTAGACCGATGCTCTATCCAATTGAGCTACGGGTGCGGGTGTGACGTACGGACACATGGTATCGCCTGCCGGTTCGGGGGGCAAGACTCCACCGGCCGGGGAATGGGAAATCTGGGGAGCGGTTCAGCGCCTGGGCGCGGGGCGGGCGTCCTCGGCTTCCTTCTCCTTCAGGAGGGTCGCCACGACGTATTCGACGAGGCCGGGCGGGTTCTCCTTGAGGCGGATCACGCCTCGGTGATCCAGGACGTACAGGCCCATGCGGGCGTTCCAGGCCTTCTGGATCGGCCCGGGCGCATCGTCTGGTCCGAGATCCCACCAGAAGCGTGCGGGCAGGCCGCTGGACTTGACGTACTCCTTGAAGGTCTCGCGGTCGACGGGGGCGTTCACGCTGGCGGTCGATACGCCCAGGAGGGCGAATGCGTCCTTGGCGTGCTGGTCGGCCACCCGGCGGATTCCCTCCGTGACGGGGGCCGGACGGTCGCCGTTGGAGGGGCGGATCTGGTCGCTCGCACAGAAGTAGAGGAGCACGACCTTCCCCCGATAATCGCTCAGCTTCATCGGCCGGCCTTCCAGGTCGACTCCCTCGATCTCGGGGGCGAGGCAGCCGACGCCGAGGTCCCGCGATTCGTGCAGGTAAGCCTTCGCCACCTCTCCGATCGTCGTCGGCCGCCCCGGGAGCAAGAGGTCGCCGGTCAGTTGAGGCAACGGGTGGGGGAGCGGCACGTCGCCGAACTCCCGGGCCGCCCGTTCATAGAGTGCCTCGGACTCGCGCTTCAGGGCGTCCGGGTCCATCCTCTGAATCCTCTCGGGGTAATCCCGGCCCCACGCCTCCTTCTGGATCGTCGAGGCCAACTCCCCGAACTGCGCGGGGTCGTAGAACCGCAGCATCCGGGCGTCGGACGACTGGCCGTCCAGGAAGCGGGCCAGTTGCAGGCAGGTCTCGGCCCGGATCTCTCGACCCGGGTTCCTGTCCAGGATCGCGCGGAGCAGCCGCTCGGTGGCCCTGGAACCGGACATGCCGATGTGGCGAGGGGTGAGGAGGGACCCGATCTTTTCGCTCGCGGCGTGGTCCCGGGCGATGACGTCCTTGGCTGTCTCCGCCATCGAGCCGGCGGGGAGGTGGGTGACGATCCAGAAAAGGGCCTCCTCGGCGGCCGGCGTCCCGGGGGTCGTCTCCGCCTCGTAGAGCAGGGCTCCGGCGACGGCGGCCGGGTTCGCACGCTTCTGGAACAAGGCCTGGCGTTCCTCCGGGGTCGTCGCCTTCTGGAGGGCCTCGCGAAGAGCGTTGGTTTCCGTCTCGTACCCGTCCACGAGCTTGCGGACGTTCTCCTCGGAGCGTTTAAGGGCCGTCGCCCTTGCTTCGGGGGAAGGCTCCGCCGGGAGACGGAGGATCGGCTTGGGGGCGGCCGGCGGGGGCGTCGCCGGCTGCTGCGCCGCGGGTTGGCTGCCGGCCCCCGGCGCGGAGATGGCCGCGACGCCGAAGCCGGCGGTCGCGAAGCCCGCGGCGACGAGCGAGGCGGTCAGGATCGCGGAACGAGTCGTCATGGCCTTCAGAACTCCTTCCATCAGCAGGAGGGCCTGGGCCGGGACCATCCCGGCCGGCGCAGCCTTCCCCAGAGCGATGAACGAGGCCCCGCGGACCGTGGCCTCCGCCAGCGCGGTCGGGATCAGGGCGGCGGTCGGGTCCGGTGTCCGGGCCGTCTCCAGGCCGGGAGGCTCAACGCCCCGGTGAGTCAACCGGACGCGGAGGCGGTCGCGGGCCCAGGCCAGCCGCCGCTTCACCGTGCCGACCGGCCATCCCAGTCGCTCGGCCGCCTGGTCGTGGGTGAGCCCCTGGAGGTAGCAGAGGACGACCGCCGAGCGATACTGGTCCGGCAGCCGGCCGATCTCCTCGTGGATCACGGCGTCCTGGTCGTCGAACCCGCCCTCAGCGCATCCGCTGGACGGGCTGGAGGTCTCCGCGTAGTTTCGCTCATGACGCCGCCGCCGGGCTTCGCTGGAGCGGGAGTTTGCGGCCACGCGTAGGGCGACCCCGTGCAGCCAGGCTCCGACCGACCCCTCGCGACGGACCGTCCGCGCCCGGCTCGCCAGGACCAGGAACGTCGCCTGGAAGGCGTCGTCGGCCCGATCGCGGTCGCCGAGCACAGAGCGGCAGGTTCGGAGGACCATCGGTCCGTGCCGGTCCACCAGGACGGCGAAGGCCGCCTCGGCGACCTCGTCGTCCGTACCGACTCGGCTGGTGAATCGCTCCAGAAGCTCGTGGTCGCGCCGACCGACCGCCGTCCCCGCGTGGAAGAGGTCGGGGAGCCGGTGCAAGTCTCCGCCGGATCGTCCGCTGGCCAAGGTGGATTCCCCGCAAGGCCCGAGTCGTCTCGTCCTTCCCCGCGGAGTATTGTCGCGAGCGGCGTCGGCCGATCCCACTTTCTTGTCCGAGTTCTGAGATCCAAGAACCCTCGCCTTCTTCCAGGCGAAAACTTCCAGTACGTTGAACGCGTTCGTCGTTTGGAGAGCGTCGAGCGAGCGACTGCCGAACCCACCGGCTTCCAGGCGGTGGTCGTTCAGCCCGCGAGTTCCGCAAAGCCCGTATAGGCGGTCAGGTGCGATGCAAGACGACGAATCATCGCCGTTCTCCTCGACGGCCGCGCCTCGCGCCGGGGTGCGACGTCGCCGCCTGGGGTGCCTGGCGTGGATCGTCGGGCTCGCGGCTTTCGGCCACTTCTTCATAGGGATCGGCCGACCGACCACATACTGGCATCACATCGGCGCGATGCAGGTCTTCGAGACCGAGCGAGGCGTCGTCGCCTTCGTTGAGGTCGATCTGATGACCTACCGGCCGGGGCTCATCCGGTCGCCGAATGGGTACAGCATTCCGGTGTCGCTCTATCGGTTCGACGTGGGGAGCGACGGGTCCGTGAGGAAGACGCTCCTCAGGCCGACAGCCGGCCGGCATCACCTCCTCTGGATCGAGGATGTACTGAAAATCCCCCAGGGCCTCTTCCTCGTGGAGACGCCGTCACTCGGACAACCCGACTATCTGCTGCACCGGATCGAGGAGGATCGCGTCGAGCCGCTCTCGGTTGAGGACTCCAAGGCGATCCTCCAGTCGGCCGGATACACGGAGCGGGGCGAGGGCTCCGCGGAGAAGATCACGGAGCGCAACGGCTGGCGGCTGCTCGAACGGCGTCCCACATCGAACTTCCCCGGGGAACCGATCGCGTCGCCGCGTCATCAACTGCGGATTCGCATCGACGGAGACGAGATGGAGGAGCGACTCACCGCCGCTTCCTCCGGCGAAGGCGATCCTTGGACCGCGCCCCTCATGACGGTCAATTCGCGGCGCTGGCAGTCGTACCGGAAATCGACCCGCGAGTGAGGCTTGTCGTATGACGGCGGCGACCATGCCCGCGATCGCCGCGGGCATGGGATCGGCGAAGGCGTCGCGATCAGCCGCAGCGGCCGGCTGCGTTCCTGCGACGGACCGCGAGGAGGGCCGTCGAAACCAGGGCCATCGCCGCCATCGAGATCGAGGCCGGCTCGGGGACGACCTGCGCGGAGAACCGGCTCCTCGCGAAGGTCTCGGCCTCGTCGGCATCGCTCGGGTCCGGCACTCCGTAGGAGTTCTGCGAAGTTGAAAACGTGCCGATCGTGGCCGAGTTAATCACATCGGAAGGACCCGAGTAGATCGAGAACCCGAAATTGGGCTGCTCCTCCACAGTGCCGGCGTACGCCACGAACCCGCTGAAGGAGACGTAAGAACGGCCGTCAAGCGCGATAAAGCTCGGTATGGAGGGATGAAGAAAGGTGAGCTCGACCCCTGGTCGGCCGGAATAGGTCGCGTGCAGATTCGTCAGGTTGATCAACTGGCCGGAGTTCAACGGATTGTAGATCCCCTGGACGGTACCGCTCAGCACTTGGCCGTCGGCGAACCTGTAGCTGAAGGCGGCCGTGACGAATTCGGCGGAAGCGGTCGAGGTCGCGCCGGCCAGGAGCAGAAGAAAGGCGGCGCACGGTGCAAAACGAGTCATCAAAGGGTGCCTTAAGAGCTGTTGCGAGAACTTCCCATCGATCTTCCAAACGATCGAATTAGGAGTCCGCAGTCTAGCGCCCCTTGAAAATCCACACAATCGACCAATATTGATCCATTAAAAGATTTCATGCAGCATGGCGGCTTCGGGCTTTCTTTGAAAGAAAGGCGCCAGGAAACCGCCATCGGTTGTTGGTGGCGTCACTCTCGTTCGCTCCTGCAGGATCGGATGAAAGAGGGCCTGGATGGGCGATGCGGGCGATCCTCGTCGGTTGCGCCTTCGAGACCATGGACGAACCGCTGGCGGCCTCGAAGGCCGGCGTCGAGATTGGGCACGACCCCTCGGAGGGGATCAAGACCTCGCAGGCGATTGCCGCGATTCGATACCGGCACGCGACATCGCGGTTGTCCGCCAGGGGTATCGAAATCGCTCTGGAGAATTGGTGGGTCGCTCGCGGTTCGCGACTTCAGCCGGGAAACGGCCACAGATGAATCGGATGAACGCAGATGAAGAGGAGGCTGTTCAGTCTCCTTCTCGCTTCCTGGATTCCCATCAGCGTTCATCCATGTTCATCAGTAGCCTTTCACTGCCTTTCCCACACAGTGGACTACCACGTGTCGCCTCCGGCGGACAAACGTGATGCCGCGTGACACTTGCCGTGGTCATGGTGCCCAGCGATCTGATTGCCGTGCTTCGGACGCGAAACCGACGGCGGTCGTCCCCCTCGACCGCCGTCAGCCCTGGCACTCCGATTCAGGGATCACCACATCAACTGAATCCACCGGAGATGTAAAACGTCTCGCCGGTGATCCATCCGGAGTCGGTCGAGGCGAGGAAGACGGCGGCGGGGGCGATGTCGGACGGCTGGCCGATGCGGCCGAGCGCCGTCTGCGCCTCGTACTGCTTGCGGAAATCGCTCTCGGAGATCCCCGCGGCGTGGACGCCTTCCGTCTCCACCATGCCGGGGTTGATGGAGTTGACCCGGATCTTCTTCGGGCCCAGCTCCTTGGCCAGCGACCGCGTTACGGCGTCGACGGCCGCCTTGGTCGCGCTGTAGACCGAGGCCGCCGGCATTGCGGCCTTCGCCGCCACGGAGCTGATGTTGATCACGCTTCCTCCTTCGTCGCCGAACAGCCGCGCGGCCTCCTTGGTGGCCAGGATCAGCCCCAGGACGTTCAGGTCGAACTGTTTGCGGAAGTGCTCCAGCGTGATCTCCTCCAGCGGAGCGAACTCGTAGACCCCGGCGTTGTTCACCAGGACGTCGAGCCGGCCATAAGCCTTCTTCGCGGCGGCAAATAGCTTCGCGACCTGCTCGGGCTCGGAGAGGTCCGCTTGCACGGCCGTCGCCTTCCCCCCCTTCGCCTCAATGTCGGCGACGACCTTGTCCGCCCCCGCCTTGCTGGAGGCGTAATTCACCACCACCGCGGCCCCCGCCGCCGCCAACTCCCGGGCGATCTCCGCGCCGATCCCCTTCGACGCCCCCGTCACCACTGCCACCTTGCCGTCGAGCTTCCCCATGACATCCCCCCCTCGGCTTGAATCTCCCATACCCCTCGGAACGGTGAGCATGATAGAATCGACTTTCATCCGGGCAAGTACCAACCTTTTGGTAAGTACCGGAGAGAGGGGGCGACGATGAAGCCGCGAATGTCTTACGGCTGCGGGCTGGAAGCCGCGCTGGCGGTGGTGGGGGGGAAGTGGAAGCCGGTGGTGCTGTGGCGGCTGGCGGAGGGCCCGCGGCGGTTCGGCGAGCTGCGCCGGCTGGTGACGGGGATCAGCGAGAAGATGCTGATCCAGCAACTCCGCGAGATGGAGGCCGACGGCATCGTCGACCGCCGAGACTTCCACGAAATCCCGCCGCGGGTGGAGTATTCCCTGACCGAGTTCGGCGTATCGCTGAGCGTCGCCTTGAAGCCCCTCTGCGACTGGGGCCGCGACCACATGGAGCGGATCGCCGCGGCCCGGACGAATTCCGTCGAGTCGAATTGAGTTACCCCGCACGCGGCCGACGTCCAGACGTCGTCGGCTGGGGGCCGCGTGCGGGGCTGACCACCGGGTTGAACGGCGTCGTTCAACCGGGGCCAATCGGGCCGCCGATGGGAGGTTCCGGGAAGACCGGCGGCGGGGGACTACCGGGGAACGGCCCCGGGTCTTCCTCGGGGGGCGGCGTGGGATAGCTCGGATCGGTCGGATCGGGATCCGGGACGTCCGGGTCGTCGTCGCCGTAACTGACGGCGATGGTCTCGTCGACGGTCGCGACCGCAGTGACGCTCTCCATCGCCGCGACGCTGAACAGGGCGCTGGGGGTCAGGCGAATTTCCAGGGGGTCGATAGCCCATGCGGGCGCAAAGCGGACGGACCGTCGGCGCATGGCGGCGGGCTCCAGTCGGGGTCGATGGCGGCGGGAAGAGCCGAAACTCACGCCCCGAGCCGGCCGCGCGACGGATGGAGATCCGCCCTCGCGATATCGCCGAGGTAGGTGGGAAAGGCGTGAGGTCCGGGACCAACTCGCCCGGACACTTGAACCCTAGGTCGCGAGTTTGCGTGCGTGTGGATTTTTTCCGACGCGCCGGCGGAGGACGGGCAAGCCGCTTCTCCAACCATCAAGGCTGATGCGAGTCGTGGGCTTTCGGAGGGCACGTTGGCCGCAGGCGACCGAGGCCCCGCCCCCATGCTTACCCGTCTCTCCCGGCGAGCTGACGACCCGACTTTTTTCAGGAGTAGCGACTCGAACGGCCTTCCCCCCTCGC
>NZ_JAALCR010000058.1 GCF_011065895.1 Paludisphaera rhizosphaerae
GTGGGTGCCCGATCGGTATGGGATGTCTCTTCGCCGTTGGATGTCCACGGCGATCGGGGCGCCCACAAGGGACGCCCCTACCGATTGGGCCCACACGATCGGTCGGCCATCGAACGGTCATGATGAGGCGGGTGTTCGGCGACTAACGATCCCAGGGATGCGTCTTATCCATGGACCTTGGTCTGGCCGGTCGCGTCGGTGACCTCGTCGGTCCAGACATCGAACTTCTTGAGCGTCGTCGGACCGAAGCTGGTGGTGATGGCGACGTCGACGGCGTCGCGGCCCTTGGCCATGAGCAGGCGGCCGATCCGGCGCTGGTTGTGGCGGGCGTCGAAGGTGTGCCACTTGCCGCTGAGGTAGACCTCGAACCAGGCGGAAAAATCCATCGGATCGGGCGCGATCGGGACGCCGATATCCCCCAGGTAGCCGGTGACGTACCGGGCGGGGATGCCCATGCAGCGGCAGAACGCCACGGCGAGGTGCGTAAAGTCGCGGCAGACCCCCTTTTTCTCCTCGAAGGCGTCCTTGGCCGTCTTGGTCCAGCGGGCGTATTTGTACCCGAAGGTGATGTGGTCGTGGACGTAATCGACGATCGCCTGGACGCGGTCCCAGCCTCGGGGGGTCTTGGAGAAGAGGTCCCACGCCGCCTCGCTGAGTGCGTCGACCTCGCAGTATCGGCTCGCCAGCAGGAACTGCATGACGTCCGGCGGCAGTTGGTCGATGGGGATCTCCTGGGCGTCGGCGGCGATCGGGTCGGGCTTGCCGTCGACCTCGACCACGGCGTCGTTCGTCAGTCGAAGCGTTCCAGCCGGCGCCAGGAGCCGTCTCGAACGGTTGCCGAACTCGTCGTCGAAGTCCAGGACGTCGACGGCCGGTTCGACCTTCAGGTCTTCCGGCTTGACGAGGAGCGGCTCGACCGACGGATGCACGCGCAAGAGCATCATCATGGCCGTCGGGGCGGGGATCTCGAATTGGATGTCGTATCCGATGCGAATGAACATAGGGGCGCCCGCGGACGTAGGGAGGTGCAAGGAACCGCCAGGGGATAAGGCGCGCGGGAGAGGTGCGAAAATCGTACCAATCGTTCAGGGCGTCGTCCATCATCGGCCGATTTTACCGTCTCGACGCCGGCCGCCAGGCGTCGTCGACCTTGCCAGGGGCCGTCGCGAGATGGTATTCAAGATCCAGAAACGGGTTCGGACGCGGGACCTGTCGGAGCGAGGCGGCGCGGAGGTTGGGCACGATGACGTATTGCCTGGGCATCATCACGAAGGACGGCTTCGTGGCGGCCTCGGACTCGCGGACCAACGCCGGCTACGATCAGGTGAACGTCTGTCGCAAGATGCACCTCTTCGAGATCCCCGGCGAACGAGTCTTCGTGGCAATGACCAGCGGCAGCCTCTCGTGCAGTCAGTCCGTGGTGACGCTGCTCCGCAAGGATTTCGAACTGGGCAAGGGGCTCGCCGCCGTCGAGACGATGTACGACGCCGCCCGCTGCGTCGGCGATCAGGTCCGCCGCGTCTCCAAGCTCGACCGCAAGGCGCTGGAGCGAGACGGCTTCAAGGTCAACGTCAACGTCATTCTCGCCGGCCAGATTCAGGGGCACGCGCACGACCTGTACATGGTCTATCCCCAGGGGAATCCCTTGCGCGCCTCGGCCGAGTCTCCATTCCTCCAGATCGGCGAGTGCAAGTACGGCCGGCCGATCCTCGACCGGGGGGTCCGCTACGACCGGACCTCCCTGGAGGATGCTGCGCGCTACGCGCTGATTTCGATCGACTCCACCCTGCGTTCGAACGCCACCGTCGGCCCGCCGATCGACCTGCTGGTTTACGGCAAGGACGAGCTGCACCTCAACCGCCGCCGCCGCTTCCCCGACCGCGATCCCGACCTCGCGGCCATCCACGTTCAGTGGGAGCACGCGCTTCGCCAGGCCGTGCAGGCGTTGCCGCCGGTTGATTTCTCTCCTGAAGCAAGTCGTTGAGAGTTCCCTCTCGACGCCTAACGCTTTCGAAGATTAAATTATTCGAATAATCCTCCCCCGGGGTCTCCCCCCCTCGCCCAGCGGTCGGAAGGCGGTCCGATGGTACGCGCGATCATTTCGTGGAGTCTTCACAACCGCCTGATCGTCCTGTTGGGGGTCGCGGCGCTTGTGGCGGCCGGGGTTTACTCGGCGATGCACCTGGACGTCGAGGCTTACCCCGACCCGACGCCCCCGCTGGTGGAGGTCATCACCCAGAATCCCGGCGCCAGCCCCGAGGAAATGGAGCGGCTGGTGGGGATCCCGCTTGAGACGGCGCTCAACGGGATGAAGGGGCTGAAATACCTGCGCAGCACCTCGCTCGCCGGCCTCAACGACATCAAGTGCATCTTTGAGTACGGCACCGACTACTGGGCGGCCCGGCAGGAGGTCATCAACCGGATCTCGTTCGTTTCCGAGCTGCCCGACGGCGTCACCCCCTCGCTGTCGCCCTGGAGCCCGACCGGCGAGATCGTCCGATATGTGCTGGAAGGGGATCGTTACACCCTCAACCAGCTCAAGGCGGTCCAGGACTGGGTGCTGGAACGAGCGCTGAAGACGGTGCCAGGCGTCATCGACGTGACCGGCTTCGGCGGGACGGTGAAGCAGTACCAGATCCTCGTCGACCCCCGTTTGCTGCGGCAGTACGACGTGTCCCTGCAACAGGTCGAGGACGCGATCAACAAGTCCAACGCGAACGTCGGCGGCGACGTTCTGATGCTGGGGAGCCAGGCTCACAACGTCCGGGCGGTCGGCCTGCTGGGGAAGGGGGTGGATCCGCTCGACCCCGAGAACGCCCCGAACGCTCTGGCGATCGAGATTCAGAAGCTGGAGGACCTCAACCAGGTCGTCATCACCTCGCGCAACGGCGAGCCCGTCTACCTCCGGCAGGTGGCGACGTCGGTCGTCGGCTCGCGGCCTCGCCTTGGGATCGTCGGCTGGGGCGAGAAGGACGACGTCGTCGAGGGGATCGTCCTGATGCGCAAGGGGGAGCAGGCCCTCCCCACCGCCGAGAACGTCCGCAAGAAGTTTGAGGAGATCGAGCAGGAGAAGCTCCTCCCCGAGGGGATGAAGATCAATGTCTTCAACCAGCGGACCGACCTGGTCCACGTCACGACCCACAACGTCCTGCACAACCTGGTCGTGGGCATGGCGCTGGTGGTCGCCGTGCTGTTCGTCTTCCTGGGAGACTTCGCCAGCGCCGCGATCGTGGCCGTGATGATCCCGCTGGCCCTGTTGTTCTCGATCACGGTGCTGTATTTCCGCCACGAGTCGGCCAACCTGCTGTCGATCGGGGCGGTCGACTTCGGCATCATCGTGGACAGCTCGGTCATCATCGTCGAGAACATCTTCCGCCACCTGACGGCGCCCAACACCGACCGCTCGCGGCCGCTGATCGACCGGATCATCGAGGCCTCCAACGAGATCGAACACGCCTTGTTCTTCTCGACGACGATCATCATCTGCGCCTTCATCCCGCTCTTCTCGATGTCGGGACCGGAGGGCGCCCTGTTCGGGCCGATGGCGAACACCTACGCCTTCGCGATCCTGGGTGCGTTGCTGCTGGCGCTGACGCTGGCGCCGGTCCTCTGCTCGTTCTGCTTCAAGAACAAGGAGCACGAGGAGGACACCTTCGTCGACCGCCTGATGAAGAAGCGGTACCTCCACAACCTGGACCGCGTCCTGAACCATCGTTACATGACGATGGCCTTCATGGGGGGCCTGATGGTCGCGACCGCCCTGATGATCCCGAGCCTGGGCGGCGAGTTCATGCCCCAGTTGGAAGAAGGGAACCTCTGGATCCGGGCGATCCTGCCGCGGACCGTCTCGCTGGAGACGGCCGCGCAGATGGCGCCGAAGCTCCGCGCGGTGATCGAAGCAACGCCGGAGGTCCGCGGCGTGATGTCGCACGTCGGCCGGCCTGACGACGGCACCGACGTCACCTCATATTTCAACGTCGAGTTCAACGTCCCCCTCAAGCCCATGGAGGAGTGGCGGCCGGAGATGACCCGCGAGAAGATCCAGGACGAGATGTCGGAGCGGTTCAAGGCGTTCCCCGGCGTCAACTTCAACTTCTCGCAGCTCATCCGCGACAACGTCGAGGAGGCTCTCTCGGGCGTGAAGGGGGCCAACTCGGTCAAGCTCTTCGGCAACGACATCCAGACGCTCGAAGAGGCCGGCCAGCGCGTCGTGAACGTGATCCGAAACGTCCACGGCATCGAGGGCGTCGGACTCTTCCACATCGTCGGCCAGCCGAACCTGGAGATCGAGATCGACCGCGCCGCGTGCGCTCGGCACGGGATCAACATCGAGGACGTCGAGGACGCCGTTCAGGTGGCCATCGGCGGACGGTCCTTCTCGCGGATGGTCGAGGGGGAAAAGCTCTACGACATCGTTCTGCGGCTGCCGCCGGCCTTGCGCGACGACCCCGAAGTCATCAGCAAGGTCATGATCGACGTCCCCGCTCGCGGAGACGCGCCGGGGTATCGCGTGCCGCTGGCGCAACTCGCGCAGATCCACGCCCACAAGCCGGGCGCCTCGTACATCTACCGTGAGAACAACCGCCGTTACATCCCGATCAAGTTCAGCGTCCGGGGTCGCGACCTGGCTTCCGCCATCGCCGAAGCTCAGCGCCGGGTCGATGATCCCAAGACGGGCGCCGACCTCCCGCGCGGCTACTCGATCATCTGGTCGGGCGAGTTCGCGCAGATGCAGCAGGCCAACGCCCGGCTCATGTGGATCGTGCCGCTGGCGATCGGCCTGATCATGATCCTGTTGTACATGGCCTTCAGTTCGGTGAAAGACGCGCTGCTGGTCATGGCCAACGTCGTCGCGGCGACGATGGGGGGCATCTGGGCTCTGAAGATGACGAATACGCCGTTCTCGATCTCGGCGGCCGTCGGCTTCATCTCGATCTTCGGCGTGGCCGTGCAGGACGGCGTGCTTCTGATCTCGTACTTCAACCAGATGCGGAGCGCGGGCCTGCCGGTGCGTGAGGCGATCATGCACGGGGCCGAGCTGCGCGTTCGCCCGGTTGTGATGACCTCGCTGACGGCGGCCCTCGGCCTGCTGCCGGCCGCGATGGCTCAGTCGATCGGCTCGCAGGCCCAGAAGCCGCTGGCCATCGTCGTCGTCGGCGGCATGCTGGTCACGCTCTTCCTGACCCGCTACTTGATGCCCGTTCTCTACAGCTTCTTCCCTGGCCCCCTCAGCCACCACCTCGACTCCGAGGCCGAGATGATGATCGAGGGCTCGCACTACACCGAGGAAATCCTCCGCGAGGAACACGACGAACCCCTCCCCGAACCCGAGGACGGCTGAGCCATTCCATGGGGACGGAGGTGTGGGGCGATCGTTCGGAGAAGGATGGGAGCCCCGCTCCTCGCGTGAATTCAGTCACAGGCGGGAGGCGGAGGGTCTGATCCCCGCCTCCCGTTTCGATGATTACGACTTCGGCTCAGTCGGGCGAACCCGTCAGGGGGCGAGTCGGGAAAGTTCCTGCCCGATCGTTTCCATCAACGGGGCGATGGTCGGCACGTCGAAGGCGAAGCGGGCGCCGGCGGCTTCGAAGAGTTGGGGCAGGGGCCTGGCGCCGCCGATGGACAGCGCCTTGCGGTAGGAAGCCACCGCCCCGGGGCGGTCGGTCAGGCTGCGCTTCCAGAGCTGGAGGGCGCCGAGCTGCGCGATGCCGTACTCGATGTAATAGAACGGGTACAGGAAGATGTGGAGCTGGCGGTGCCACGAGTGGTCGCGGGCGTCTTCCAGGCCCGACCAGTCGACGTCGCCGCCGAACCGCTCGATGAGCCCACGCCAGGCGGCGCGACGGTCGTCGCGGGTGTGCTCGGGGTTGTTGTAGAGCCAGTGCTGGAAGGCGTCGACCGTGGCGATCCAGGGGAGGATCGTGACGATTCCCTCCAGCAGCTTGCGGTACGACCTCTCGGATTCCGCCGGGGCGTAGAATGGGTCCTTGGCACCGGCGCCGAACAGCTCCATCGTCATCGAGGCGACTTCGCAGAACTCCAGCGGGCTCTCACGATAGGCGGCCAGCTTCTCGCCGCGTGAGGCCAGCGTGTGGAAGGCGTGGCCCCCTTCATGGAGCAGCGTGCGGACGTCGCCGTCCACGCCCACGGCGTTCATGAAGATGAACGGCAGGCGATCGGCCTCGTAGGTCGTCTGATAGCCGCCGGGCGCCTTCCCCTTGCGGTTGGCCAGGTCCAGCAGGTTGTGCTCGCGCATGTAAGCGAACTGGGCGCCGAGGTCCGGGTCGACCTCGCGGAAGATCTCCTCCGCGCCCACGGCGAGGCGGGCGACGTCGTCGTAGGGCTTCAGCGGAGGCCGGCCCAGGGAGTCGGCCGAGAGGTCCCAGGGGCGGAGTGAATCAACGCCCAGGCTCTTGCGGTGCTCGCGATGGATCTCGGCGGCGAGGGGGACGACGGTCTTTTCGACGGCCTCGTGGAAGGCGTACGCCTCGGTCGGGCCGTAGTCGAACCGCTCGCGGTTGCGGTAGGAGTAGGCGACGTAGTCGTCGAACCCGGCCTCGCGGGCGATCTCCAGGCGGAGGGCCCGCATCTCGTCGAAGAGGCCGTCGAGCATGTCGCGATCGGTCAGCCGGCGCTCGGCGGCGAGCGTCCAGGCCTCGCGGCGGACGTTGCGGTCGGGCGATTCCAGGAACGGCGAGAGCTGCGCCAGCGTCCGCTCCTGCCCCTGGAACTGGACGGTCATCGCGCCGACGGCCTTCTGGTACGACTGCTGCAATTCGGCCAGGCGGGTCTCGCGGGGGATGTTGGCCTCGCGATAGAGGGCCCGGCGGTTCTCCAGCGAGCGGACGAAGACGTGATACCGATCCTTCGACAGCCCCGCGCGGCCGGGGGCGTCCAGGAACCTGTTGCGGACGTCGTTGAGGTAGGGCTTGAGCTTCGGCTCGACCTCGCGGACGAACTCCAGGTAAGACGCCTCACGCGCCGGGTCGTCGGTCTGACAGGTCATCGCGACGTAGCGCGCCGTCCCTTCCTGGCCGACGGCCGCGTTCAATTCGTCGGAGGCCGCCAGCCAGGTCTCCACCTGCTCGGGCGTGTCGACGGGCAGGGCCAGCAGCTTCTGGTACCAGGGCTCGATCTGCTCCCAGGTCTTCAGTTCGGTGCCTTCGGGGAGCCAGCGCGGGGGGAACTTTTCGGGAACGTAGGTCGTCGTCATCGGGCCTGCCTGTCTTCCTTCATGAGAGGATTCGTCGATCCGTCGCGGGTCTCGGCCGGGCTTGGATTGATTTCAGGGGATGCTGACCTGGACGCACCAGACGCCGATGAAGAGCCAGCCCGTCATCGCGGCCGTGCCGACCGTTAGGACCACGATCGTGGCGGCGAAGGCTTCGACGTGTTCCAGCAGGTCGCGCGCCAGGCCGATGGAGCCGACCGTCTGAAAGAGGGCCATGACCGCGGCCAGGCCCAGAGCGAACTCGCCGAGCCCGGTGAAGAAGACGATCACGGCGACTCGGCCGGCGGGATCGCGGCAGATCGTCAGCGTGAAGGCGACCAGCAGGATGATGAACGCGAGCGTCTGGATTTTCACGTCGCCCTCCCGCTCGACCGGCCCCGGCCCACCTTCGCGCCCGCCGCCGCCAAAAGGGATCATCCCCGCCGGGAGCGACCGCTGTCAACGGCCGTCGCGCCCGGTGAACGGTCGGCACAGGGCCATTGAGCGGCAGCGCCCCTCCGGTAATATACAGGGGCCGACGGCCTTCCGCCCGTCGAAGTCTCTCCCGCGTGCGAGGCCGCAGCGACCCGCCGGCCGGTTTCCGGAGCATCCGACGCATGAGCACCCCGACCAAGTTCCGCTTCACCTTCGGCCCCTGGAACATCAGCACCGGCGCCGACCCCTTCGGACCCCCCGCCCGCAAGGAGATGGAGTACGCCCGGAAGCTGAAGACCTACAAGGAGCTGGGCTTCGACGGCGTCCAGTTCCACGACGACGACATCGTCCCCGCCGACCTCGACTGGCAGGCGACCCTCAAGGGGACCGCCGAGGTCAAGAAGATCCTCGACGGCGAGGGCCTGTTCGTCGAGATCATCGCCCCGAGGCTCTGGGAAGATCCCCGCACTCTCGACGGCGGCTTCACCTCCAACTGCCCCAAGGAACGGCAGTACGCCATCGACCGCGCCAAGCGGTGCGCTGACCTTGCCGACGAGGTCGGCTGTAAGAACTACGTCCTCTGGCTGGCCCGCGAAGGGACGTACATCCGCGAGGCCAAGTGCGCCAAGACGGCCGTCGCCCGGATCGTCGACGCCTGGAACGCCATTCTGGAGCACAACAAGAACGTCCGGATCCTCGGCGAGGCCAAGCCCAACGAGCCGACCGATTCCGCTTATCTTCCCACCGTCGGCCACATGATGGCCGTCACCTACAAGACAATCGACCCGTCGCGTTCGGGCGTGTTGATCGAGAGCGCCCACTCGATCCTGGCCGGCCTCGACCCGGCCGACGACATGGCCTTCGCGCTCTACCACGGCAAGCTCTGGAGCGTGCACCTCAACGACCAGAACGGGCTGAAGTACGACCAGGACAAGACGTTCGGCTCGGTCGACCTGCGGCGGGCGTTCAACCAGGTCTGGACCCTGGACAAGAACGGCTTCGGCAAGAACGGCGAGTGCGTGGGCCTGGACGTCAAGGCCATGCGCACGACCACCTTCGAGGACTCGCTGCGGCACCTCGCCAACTCCAAGATCATGTTCCTCCGCCTCCTCGACATCGTCCGCGCCGTCGACGAGAAGGAAGTCGAAGCCCTTCGCGCTGAGAAGAAGTACGAGCAGCTTGAAATGCTGATTCTCGATATGCTGATGGGAAAGAAGAGCTGAGTCGCGTCCTGTTATACTGAGCGGCGATCGAGAGTCGCGGCCTCGGACTCAATCCGTACCATAAACGGCCTTCCCCCCTCGCGGGGGAAGGTGGCCCGAAGGGCCGGATGAGGGGGGATCGGCGGTGCATCAGAAACCAGCCGCCGGAACCGCGTCCGGCGGCGGTCGTCCCCCTCATCTGATCGCTTCGCGATCTGTCTTGCCCCGCGAGGGGGGAAGACCGCCCTCAGCATCGCTCGATCCGAAACGCCGGAACCCTCACCCGGCGAGCGGCCTTGAGATCGAACCTCGCTTGGTCGGCAAAACAAAGGCAGGGAGCCGCGAGGGGGATGGAGCCCCACCGCACTCCGGCCTTACATATGTTTCCCCGCCCACGGGTTGGGCTTGTCGCGCGGGGTGAGGCACCACTCGACGACCCCTCGATCGGAGAGGCAGGCGGGGACCGGCTCGGGGCCTTCCCAGGTGGCTCGGAAGCGTTCAGCGAGGCTGCGGGTCAACTCGACCTTGACGGCCGCGAAGGCTGGCTCGGCTGAGAGGTCGTGGTCCTCGTTGGGGTCGGCCTGGACGTCGAAGAGGCGTTCGTAAGGGCCGGTCGGCGGGTGGGCCGGTGCGTAGCCGTCCTTGCGAGGGCGGCGACCGCTGCCGACGATCAGCTTGTAGCGATCCGTCCGGGCCATCGCCTCTTCGTTCTCGTTGTACTCGCTGAAGACGACCGACCTCCCCACAGCGCCCGGCCGCCCCAGGACCAGCCCCGACATGTCGCGGCCGTGCAGGCCCGGCGGAGCCGGCTGGCCGAGCAGGGCGAGGATCGTCGGCAGGACGTCGACGAGTTCCACCATCTCGCCCACGCGGCGATCCGTGGGGATGCGCCCGGGTTGCCGGAACAGCAGCGGCACCCGCACGGCGGATTCATAGAAGCAATGCTTCTCGAACCGCCCGTGACGACCCAGCATGTAGCCGTTGTCGCTCAGGAAGACGACCAGCGTGTCGTTTCCCAGGCCATTGTCGTCGAGCGTCCGAACCAGCCGGCCGATCTGCTCGTCGACGAATGCGAGTGAGGTGTAATAAGAGGCCTGAATTCCCCGGACGTGGCGCGGTTCCAGGCCGCAGAAGACGGTCGGCTGTTCGAACCGGTCCCGGACGCTCACTGGCGGTGCGGCGAACTGGTCGGGATGGAATCGGCCCCTGTATTCGACGGGGAAGTGGAAGGGGGCGTGCGGCTCATAGAAGCTGACGACCAGGGCGAAAGGTCGGCCCGGCTCTTCCTTCATGAACCGGACGGCGCGGTTGACGAAGTAGGTCGCGTCCATCGACCCCGTGTCCAGCCCGGCGTCCTCGACGCCGGAGTTCAGCCAGTCCGCCGTCGGGTCGACCATCGGCCGCCAGGGCTTGCGATTGTCGCCGGCCGGCGGAGGATGCGCGCCCAGGTGCTTGAGCCACTCCGCGTAGTCGCGCCGCAGCGCGAAGCCGTGGTTCGACGTGTCGTTGAAGTGCATTTTGCCGACGGCCGCCGTCCGATAGCCTCGCTCGCCGAGCATGTGCCCGAGCGTCCTCACCGACTCGGGCAGAGCCGTGGGGAGCCGCGTCACGCCCGTCGCGTGCGGCAACTTGCCGCTGATGAACGACTGGCGACTGGGAGTGCAGAGCGGGTTGTTGCAGTAGGCTCGACGAAAGTAGGAGCCCTGGCGGGCCAGTCCGTCCAGGTTGGGCGTCGCGCCGTGGGCGTCACCCTCGATCCCCATCGTCTCGGCCGCCTGATCGTCGTCCACGATCAGCAGCAGGTTCGGCGGCCGTCGCAGGGGCTCCGCCGCGCGGGACGTATCGACGGCGAGACCCAGCGCCATGAGGGCCAGAAGCGTCGCCGTCCTCAGGGCCCGCCCGCCCGCGATCATCGCGATCCTCCGTCGGTCATCTCCTGGCCTCCATGCCGGGATCGGGCGATCCCTGGTCATATCGTCGCCCCGGCTCGTCCATGCTGAGGAAAAAGCTTCGTTGGACTTAATCCGGCCGCTGCGTTCGTCCGGCGAGATCTTTCTTCAGGTAGACCCCGGTTGGACTTTCGGAAATCTCGGCGACCTCCGTCGGCGTTCCCTGGGCCACCACCCGCCCCCCTCGCGAGCCGGCCTCCGGCCCCAGGTCGACGACCCAGTCGGCGGCGGCGATGACGTCGAGGTCGTGCTCAATGACGACAAGCGTGTTCCCTTGATCGGCCAGCCGGTCGAGGACCCCCAGCAGCCGGTCGACGTCGGCGAAGTGCAGGCCGGTCGTCGGCTCGTCGAGGATGTAAAGCCGGTCGCCCCCCTCGGGCCTCCCCAGGTGCGCGGCGAGCTTCACGCGCTGGGCCTCGCCGCCGGAGAGCGTCGCGCCGGACTGGCCGAGCGTCAGGTAGCCGACTCCCACGTCATGCAGCGCCCGCAGCCCCGGCAGCACGCGCTGCTGGGCGTCGAAGAAGGCAAGTGCCTCGTCGACGCGGAGGTCCAGCACGTCGCCGATCGATAAATCCTTGAACAGAACCTCAAGCGTTTGGCGGTTGAAACGCTTGCCGCCGCATTCCTCGCAGACGACGTACAGATCGGGGAGGAACTGCATGGGCACCCGACGCCGGCCCAGGCCGCGGCAGGTCTCGCATCGGCCTCCTCGCGCGTTGAAGCTGAACCGCGCCGGGCCGTAGCCCCGGATGCGAGCCTCGCGCGTCTTGGCGAAGACGCGGCGGATCTCGTCGAAGACGCCGGCGAACGTCGCGGGAGTCGATCGCGGCGTGCGGCCGATCGGCGACTGGTCGATCTCGACGAGGCTCGTAAGCGAGTCCCAGCCGGCGATCGTCCCCAACTCGGGTGATTCGCGGAGGCTCGCCCGATCTCGGCGGCGGAAGGCGCGGGCAAGGACGTCGAAGACCAGCGTGCTCTTGCCCGACCCGCTCACCCCCGTGACGCACGTCAAGGCGCCCAGGGGGATCCGGACGTCGATCTCGCGCAGGTTGTGGACGGTCGAGCCTTGGATCGTGAGCCATCCCGGCGACTTCGCCAGGCGGTCGCCGTGGGCAGGCGGGCGACGGTCGTCGCCTCGGAGGCGGCGGCCTGTGAGCGAGGCAGGCGCGGCGGCGATCCGGGGCGGCGGCCCCTCGGCGACGATCGACCCGCCGTCCGGCCCCGCGCCGGGGCCGACGTCGACGATCCAGTCGGCCGCGCGAATGATATGCTCGTCGTGCTCGACGACGAGCACGCTGTTCCCCAAATCGCGGAGCCTGCGCAGGGCCTCCAGCAGCCGGTCGACGTCGCGAGGGTGCAGCCCTGAGGTCGGCTCGTCGAGCACGTAGCAGACGCCTGTCAGGTCCGAGCCGAGCTGCGTCGCCAGTCGGACGCGCTGAAGCTCCCCGCCGGAGAGCGTCGCCGCGCCTCGGCCGATCGCCAGGTATTCGAGCCCCACCTCGGTGAGGAACCGCAGCCGGCTCCTGATCTCGCGGAGCAGAGGGGCGGCGACGGCCTGGTCGTCGTCGCCGGCGAAAGTCAGGTCGTCGAAGAATGCGCGGGCTTCCTCGACGGTCATCTCGCCGACCTGGGCGATCGACTTACCTCCCACCCGCGCTGCCAGAGCCTCGGGCCGGAGCCTGGCTCCCTGGCAGGCGGGGCAGGGGGCCTCCTCGCGGTAGGAGGCCAGGGCCGACCGCACCGCCGGCCGTTCCGCCGCGCGGTCCAGTTCGGCGAGCCTCGCGAGGACGCCGGTGAAGCCGTCCTTGTCCTTTTCGCCGTGCAGGAACGCCTCGAAGACGGCCTCAGGCCAGTCAGCGAGCGTGACGGATCGCGTTAACTTGTGGCGATCCAGGAATGCGACGAGTTTCGGATCGTCGAGCTGCGTCTGACGGATCCTGAGGCCCAGCTTCGCCCAGGGCGCGACGGCCCCGGCATTGAGCGACTTCGAGCGGTCGGGGACGATGAGGTCGGCCTGGAACGCGGGGACGACGCCGAGGCCGTCGCAGGTCGGGCAGGCGCCTTGAGGGCTGTTGAAGCTGTAACCGCGCGGTTCAACGGTCGGGATGCTGACGCCGCAGTCCGGGCAGGCGTGGTGGACGCTCATCGGCCGGTCCTCCCACGTCCCGCCCACGTCCACGGAGACCGT
Organism: Paludisphaera rhizosphaerae; assembly: GCF_011065895.1. NCBI lineage: Bacteria > Pseudomonadati > Planctomycetota > Planctomycetia > Isosphaerales > Isosphaeraceae > Paludisphaera > Paludisphaera rhizosphaerae. The sequence goes on from NZ_JAALCR010000058.1 coordinate 12,985, forward strand.
CGCCAGCCCTTCCGAGAGCTTCAGCGCCAGGTTCAGGCTCTCGGCCAGGCGAGCGGCGACGCCTTCGCGGATCACCAGCCGATCGACCACGGCGTCGATGGTGTGGTTCTTCGTCTTCGCCAGCTTGGGCGGCTCGTCGATCTCGACGACCTCGCCGTCGACTCGCGCCCGGATCAGCCCCGCGCGGCGGATCGTCTGGAAGACCTCGGCGTGGGCTCCTTTCCGACCTCGGACTAGCGGGGCCATGACCAGCAGCCGCGTCCCCGTCGGGTAGGCCATGACGGTCGCCGTCATCTGCTCGGGCGTCTGGCTGCGGATGGGCAAGCCGCACTTCGGGCAGTGGGGGACGCCCAGGCGAGAGAAAAGCACGCGGAGCGAATCCTGAATCTCCGTCAGCGTGCCGACCGTGCTCCGGAGGCCCGGCCTTCCCGCCCGCTGGTCGATGGCGACCGTCGGCGGCAGGCCCTCCACGTCGTCGACGTCCGGGCGCTCCATCTGGTCGAGGAACTGCCGCGCGTAGCCGGAAAGGCTCTCCACATACCGCCGCTGGCCTTCAGCGAAGACCGTGTCGAACGCCAGCGAACTCTTCCCCGAGCCGCTGACGCCGGTCAGAACCACCAGCGCATCGCGAGGCAGGTCGACGTCCACCCCCTTCAAATTGTGCGTCCGCGCCCCGCGGACCGCGATCGCCGTCGCCATGCCGTCCTCGCCTCCTCCCTGGGCCCTCGCCGACGCCGCCTGATCTCCCAACCGTCTTCTCCCGGCGAAACGAGTCGCCTTAACGGAAATTAATCGGAGGCGGCCGTCCGCCGCCGACAGGGATCTCGGAAAAAATTATGTGGGGAGACCAATGCTATGGCGGGTTCATGGCAGCAGGTCTCGCACGGGGATCGGGCTGATCTCGACTCCGTCGATCGCCAGGCGGATCGCGCCGTCGGGGCCGACGGCCTCAATGTGGGCGTAAGTCGCCTGGTCGGTCGGGTCGGAGTGGACCTCGACCACGCGGTCGACGAGGTTGACGATCCAGTAGTTCGGGATGCCGGCCCGGGCGTAAACGCGAGCCTTCAGGCCGCGATCTCGGGGTAGAGAGGAATCGGCGACCTCGATCACCAGGGGGACCTCTTTGGGGCCGGGATGGCGTTCCAGGAAATCGCGGGCCTGCCCACGGGCGACGGCCAGGTCGGGCTCCGGCTGGCTGTCGGCGGTGGTGATGGCGGACTTCACACTCACTCGCCAGACGCTCTCCAACACGTGGATCAGGAGTGGAGTTGCGAGCGCAATGGCGACCGCATGAGCAGGGCCTCCGCACCTCTTCGGGGTGATCCAGCCTTCCAGCAGTTCGTGCCTGGGTTCTTCGGGCAGGGCCCCGGAGCGGATGAGGCTTTCGTATTCGGCCACGGTGAAGCGCATGACCGGCACCGGGGCGAGTTCGGCGGGATCGAGGAGGAGGGGCGGGGCGGCCATGGGGGGCGGACCTCCGGGAACGGGTCGAGTCGAGCGTAGGACACGGCCTCCGGCATGGCCGCGACGGTCCTTTGTTGATTCTATCGCGTCGGCTCGGCAACGGCCTGGGGTCGCCTTCGTGCGTTCGTCCCTTGCCGTCGGTCTCAACTTTCTACTACAGTTGTCGGCGAGGCGTTTTCGGGGGCTTTCGCGGCGGTAGCGTGGATGCTAAACTCGGCGGTTCCTCTCGTCGCGCGTCTGGGGATCTAGGAAGGGGCGTCGATCGTGAAGCGAACCGTGGCGGCGGTTGTGATCGCGGTCCTGACGCTGGGGGCGGCGGCCCGGCCGGCTGCGGCTCAGGAGGAGCCCTCGAACAGCGGCCTGTCGCAGGCCGACGAGGAAAAGCTGCGGATGCTGAGCGATCCCGAGGCGCTCAGCAAAAAGGACCAGGCCAAGGACGCCAGGCAGCGGATTCCGTTCGAGGTATTCCGTTCGTCGGTCCCCCCCAGCGAAGTCCTGCCCTGGGTCAAATCGCGGCACTGGCACGCGATGGCCGTTGATCTGCGGGCCAATCTCGACGATTACGTGGGCAGCCTTCAGACCTCGCCGATCGCGCTCCCCGATATGCCTCAGGACGTCACCTTCGGTCGTGAGGCTCGGCTGATCCGAGAGCAGAGGACGAGGCTAGGGATGTCGTTCCTGCTCCCGAGCGCGGCGGCCGTCAAGGAGATGCCGTTGGAATTGGGCCGGCCTGGGGCCATCCGGCCAGACCACGTCTATCCCGCATCGATCAAGGCCATGGCTCCCAACCAGATGCTCGTCGTGGTGTTGACCAAGGAGGCGAGTGGCGGCTATGCAACCTGGTCGCGGATGAACGCCACCCTGCCCGGCTCATTGGACCGCGCCGACGCCCCGTCGACCGACGTTCTGCGATACTACCGGATGAGCCTTTTCTCGGAGCCTGACAACCTGTCACTGCCGAACCACCCCTTGACCTGGACCGCCGTTAGCCACGTCGTCTGGGACGGGATGGAGCCGGACGTGATTTCGGTCGCCCATCAGGAGGCGTTGATCGATTGGATCCATTGGGGAGGGCAGTTGATCTTGATGGGCGGCGCCGGCCCGAAGTTCTCGGTCCTGCGCGACAGCTTCCTCGACGCCTATCTTCCGGCCGACTCGACCGGCGAGGTCCGCTCGCTGGACGAGGCCGATCTCAAGGCGCTGGCGGAAGCCTATCGGCCGCCTCCGGGGGCCGTCTCGGTCGCCGACCGCGTGCTGTTGTCGTCGCAGCCGGGTGCGGGGGTGGTCAACTCGGGATACCGACGGATGCAGCCGGCGGGTTTCGACGATCCCATCCCGCAACGGAGCGCGACTTACGGGGCGCCCGACCCGATCCGGACCGCGGACGGCGTCACCGTGCTGGCCGCCGTCATGCGGCCTCGCGAGGGCTCGACGCTGGTGCCGATCCGAGAGGGGGGCGAACTCCCTCTGGCGGTTGAGCGACGCGTCGGTCGAGGCCGGATCACCATGCTGGCCGTCAACCCGACCGAGCCCGCGCTGGTCGCCTGGAAGGGGCTCGACAGCATGGTCCGACGGGTGGTCTTCCGCCGTCCCGAGGAGTCGTCCGTCGCGCTCGGCACGGTGCCCGGGCCGGTCGATCCGGTGCAGGTCATCCAGGGGCCGGACTTGACCTGGTACCGAATCGCCACCCGCGACGTGGGCGTTCCGTCCCCACCGCCGCCTTCTCAGCCGCCCAACCTCCCCGCGATGCGGCGAGGCTTCGCCGCCCCCTCGCCTCCAGGCCAGTTCACGTCGGTCGACTACAGCGCGTCGGGAGGCGAATCCGCGGCCGTTCAGACGGGGGGCGTCACGGAGTGGCGCGACGACTCCCAGATCCCCATCGTCTCTCGCGACGCCCTGGAGAAATCGTCTGGGATCAAGGTCCCTAGCTCGTCGTTCGTGCTCAAGGTGATCCTGGCCTATGTGCTGGCGATCGCGCCGTTGAACTGGCTGATCTGCCGCGTGATCTTGCGGCGTCGGGAACTGGCCTGGGTGGCCGTGCCGCTGCTGGCGTTGGGCTTCGCGGGGGCCGTCGAGCGGGTTGCGGCCTACGACCTGGGTTTCGACTCGGCGGGAGACGAGTTGGACGTGCTGGAGATCCAGGGCGAATTCCCCCGCGGTCATATCAGCCGGTTCGGATCGATCTACACCACGGGCCACGGCCGATACGCGATCCGATTCCCCAACGACACGACGGCCCTGGCCCTGCCGATGGCGACCGGCCGGGCCATCGCCGGCGAGGATCGCACCACGGCCGCCTGGCGCTCGTTCCCCATCCCGGCGCTGGAGGACTTCATCGTCCAGCCGCGCAGCCTCTCCATGTATCGGGCCGAGCAGATGGCGAATCTCTCCGGGCCGATCGTCGTGGAGGGGGAAGCCGGCTCGCGGAAGATCCGCAACAGCAGCGGCATGGAGCTTCGAGACGCCTTCGTCATCGAGCAGGGTCGGGGAGGGAGCGCCGTCGAGAGGTATCTCGGGACGATCGCCCCGGATGCGGTCGTGGACCTGGACGGCGATGACACCGAGCCTCCTGCGGCCGTGGTCAACGGTTACGACGGCCCGGACCCGTCCGCCATTCTTCACGCCCTGCGGAGACCGGCGGCCGTCAAACCGGAGGAAATCGGCGAGATCCGCCTGACGGCCTGGACGCCCGGCCCGGCGGCCGGCCCCGAGTTCTCGCCGCCGCTCGACCGGCATCGGGGCTCGACGGTGGTCGTCGCCCATCTCAGGTACGGCCCTCCGCCTGATCCGGCCGGTCGCCATTACGACCTGAACGCCGACGCCCGCTGATCGACCCGTCCGAACGAACCGAGGTTTCCGCTCATGATCGAGGTCGTCAACTTCACGAAGCACTACGGCGACTTCGCCGCCGTCGACGATTTGAGCTTCAACATCGGGCAAGGGGAGATCTTCGGCTTCATCGGGCCCAACGGCGCGGGGAAGAGCACGACGATCCGGTTCCTCGCCACCCTGCTCCGGCCGACGTCCGGCGAGGGCCGCATCGCGGGGCACTCCGTCACCGAGGACCCGATGGCCGTCCGCCGCGTCATCGGCTTCATGCCCGACGACTTCGGCGTCTACGACGGCATGAAGGTCTGGGAGTTCCTCGACTTCTTCGCCGTCGCCTATGAGCTGCCCAAATCCAAGCGACGGACGATCATCGGCGAGGTTTTGGAACTCCTCGACCTGACCCACAAGCGCGACGACTACGTCAACGGCCTCTCCAAGGGCATGAAGCAACGCCTCTGCCTGGCCAAGACGCTCGTGCACGACCCGCCGGTGCTGATCCTGGACGAGCCGGCCTCCGGGCTGGACCCCCGAGCCCGGCTGGAGATGAAGGCGTTGCTCACCGAGCTGAAGCGGATGGGTAAGACCATCCTGGTCTCCAGCCACATCCTCTCCGAACTGGCCGACTTCTGCACGTCGATCGGCGTCATCGAGCGCGGTCGACTCCTAGCGGCCGGCAGCATCCGCGACATCCAGCGCCAGATTCGCGCCCACCGCGTCTTGAAGGTCGAGCTGACCGAGGGCGACACCGCCCGCGCCGCCGCCATCCTGGAGAACGACCCGGCCATCAAGTCCGTGGAAGCTTTCGACCGCACGATCACCGCCGAGTTCCACGGCGTCGACGAGGACATGGGCCGCCTCCTGCAACGCCTGATGGCCGAAGGGATCCCCGTCCGCTCGTTCGCCGAAGAACCCCTCAGCCTGGAGGAGGTGTTCATGATGATCACGAAGGGGATCGTGAACTGACGGGCGAATGCGGGGCGTTGGCAGGCGGTCGAATGAGGCGTAGCTTCGATACCGGAGCAGCCTGCCCAGGCCGTTCGGCGCGACTTGCATGCGAGTCGCCTGAAGACGATGGAGTTTCCCCATGTCCCCTCTCCCCCCGGGAGAGGGTGGCCCGAAGGGCCGGGTGAGGGTCGTCGGACCTGCAGGCATAGCCTAGGTTCGCGGCTTGCGAGACCGACGTGTCCTCCGAAATCCCACGACCCTCACCCGCCGCTGCGCGGCTGCCCTCTCCCGGG
>NZ_JAALCR010000059.1 GCF_011065895.1 Paludisphaera rhizosphaerae
CTTGAGGGGGAAGGTGCCCCGAAGGGGCGGATGAGGGGTGGAGATCCAGGAGCCCTCGAACTCGGCGCCCTCGCTTAAACCCGCCGCCGGTCGTCCCCCTCAACTGACCGCTGCGCGGTCTGTCTTCCCCCTCCAGGGGGGAAGACGTCCTCGCATCCATTGCTCGATTTGCAAGTCCGACGACCCTCTCCCGGCGGGAGAGAAGAACCGAAAAGCACCTCTCGCGGCTCACTTCCCTGCCAGGGCCAACAGCGCGTACGAGGTGACGATGGCCGGGTCGCCTTCCATGAAGCCGTCGTTGTCGTTGGCCCAGGCGCCGGAGGGCTGCTGGCGGGCGGCCAGCGCGGCGGCGAGGTCGGCCTTCCAGTTGTGGGACTTGCCCTCAGCGTCGGTGAACGTGGGGGAGCCCAGGGCGTTCAGGGCTCGGCCGAAGACCATGTAGTAGTAGTACAGCCCGCGCTGGCCCTGGCCTGGGTTCTCCTCAAGGGTGTAGTTCTTCTTGAGGTAGTCCATCGCCGCCTTGACGCGGACGTCGTCAGGCTTGAGGCCGGCGTAGATCATGCTCTTGAGGCCGGAATAGGTCATGCCGGCCGACGAGCCGAGCGGAGCGGCCGCCTTCTTCGCGGCGCCTCCTCCGCCTCCCGGTGCGCCGCGACCGCCGCCGGCCTGGGGCGCGGGGTTGTAGACGAAGCCGCCGTCGCCCCCTTCCTTGCCGGTGGTCGGCTGGTCGTTGAACTCGCTCTTGAGGTTCTGGCAGCGCGAGACGAAGATCAGCGCCTTTTGCAAGGCCGGGTCGTCGGCCGGGACGCCGCTGCCGCGAAGGGCTTCCATCATGAAGGCGGTGTTGGACATGTCGGGACGGCTGCGGCCGTCGCCGTAGCCGAGGCCGCCGTAGTACGGGTCGGTCCTGTCCTTGCCCTCGCTCTCGTCGTACTGCGAGTCCCTGAGGAACTGCTGGCTCCCCTTCACGACGTGGTCGTACTTGCCGCCGACGTTCGCCTCGTGGAAGGCCATCAGGGCGACGGACGTGGTGTAGACCGAGTGCGGGGCCTTCGACGGGCTCCCCTTCTCGTCCAGGTACTTTTCCAGAAAGCCCAGCGCCTTGACGATCGCCGGGTCTTCCGGCCCGACGAGCTTCGACCGCAGCAGGGCCGCAACCACCAGCGCCGTGATCCCCGGCTCACGTGAGCCCGACCAACTGCCGTCGGCCTCCTGGCGAGCCCGCAGGAAGGCCACCGCCTTGGCCAGGTCCGGCGTCGTCGCCTTGGGCGCCTCCTGACCGATCGCCGACCGGCCGCCGATCAGACTGAATCCAAGCACTCCCGCAGCGCCGGCCGCGGTTCCCAGGAAATCACGTCGCGTCTTCATGGCGCCTGTTCCTCGCGTCATCATCGCCGCGGGCCTTCGTGGATCGTCACTCTTGGCGCGCGGCGCGTCGTCAGGGAGTGCCAAGGCAACTCTCAGGCCGCATCCTGGTCTCGACGCAACCCGCTATCAGGATAGGCGTTTCCTGGAAGCGCTCCGTCCCGCCCTGCCCCGCGCGGCTGAGGATCGTCCGCTGCGCGGCGGAAAAACCGCCGCGCGACGTAGCGGCTCGGATTCGTTCAGCGGGATGTATAGCCGCCGTTGCAGAAGATGGTCTGGCCGGTGATCCACCAACCGTCGGCGAGCAGGAAGAGGACGATGGGGACGACGTCCTCTACGTCCGTAAGGCCGGTCTTCGTGAACTTGCTCAGCGCCGCGGCCGACTGATTGTACGCGGCCGACTCGGGCGTCTCCTGGCCGTAGAAGAACGGGGTCTCCATCGGGCCGGGGCCCAGGGCCGTCACCGAGATTCCGCGGGGGCCGAACTCCTTGGACGCGGCGCGGGTGAAATGCTCGATAGGGGACTTGGCGCCCGCGTAGATTGAATACGAGTCGGTGTAGCCGGCCAGGAGCGACGTCACGATCGTGCAGATCTTGCCGCGGTCGTTGAGCGTCCGGCCGGCCTCCTTGATGAAGAAGAAGGCCGCCTTGGAGTTCACGTTGAAGCTGCGGTCGTAGTCCTCCTCGGTCACCTCGTGGATCGGCTTCTTGATGACGACTCCCGTGGTGTTGACGGCCAGGTCGACGCCGCCGAACGCCTTGACGGCCTCGTCGAAGAGGGCGGCGACGACCCTGGGCTTGGAGAGGTCGCCCTGGAACGACTCGGCCCGGCCGCCGCCTCCTCGGATGGCGGCGACGGCCGCGTCGGCCTCGGGCCTGGCGGAGTCGCTGTGATAGTGGATCATCACCGCCGCGCCGCGGCGGGCCAACTCGACGCTCAGACGGCCGCCGAGGTTCTTGGCACCGCCGCCGACCACCGCGACCTTCCCCTTCAACTCTTGACCATCGGCCATCGCTCGGGTCTCCTGAACGAGTCTTTATGAATGGTTCCATTTCAAGGGGCGGGCGAACGCCGACGCCCTTCGGCGGGGCCAGAGTATCGGGGGGCGAGCCGGCCCCGCTTTCGAAATCTCCGGCCTCGGAGCCAGGCATGACCAGTCACCTGAGCGAGAAGCACATCCGATGGCCGGGCCTGGACCTGACGATCGCCCGCGAGGACGCGACCCGGCCGACCGAGTGGTCGATCCGCGGCCCGCGCGACTCAGTGATCGTCCACCTCGCCGGCGCGCTTCGGGAACTGGAGACCGAGGTCGACGGCGGCGGCGGCAGCGTCGGGCCCGCGCTGGCGGGCGAGGTCTGGACGATCCCGGCGGGTACCTCCTACAGGGGCTGGGCGGAGGGGGCAGAGATTTCCTACGTTGTGTTCCACCTGGACCCCGACCCCGAGCGCCCGATCTCCGGACTGGGCGGCGTGGGTGATGAGTTTCTGCACGGCGTTGCAGCGCGGCTGGCCGCGCTGGCGACCCAAAAGGACGTCTCCGCAAGAGCCGAAGGCGCACGGCTGGCGACGGCCGTCCGGCGGCACGTCGGCCGGGCCTTCGCGGCGAGCCCGGCGCGGGGGCATTCGCTCGGTTCTGAGGCGGCCCGCGCGCTGCGGTGGTACGTCCACGCGAACCTGTCGCAACGGATCGCCTTGGGGGAGCTTGCGGAGGTCGCCGGCATGAGCCCCCACCATCTGCTGACCGCGTTCCGCCGGGCCTTCGGCACGACCCCGACGCAGTACGTGATCGCCCAGCGGCTCCGCCAGGCGCGGCGGCTGCTGGCGGCCGACCCGACGCGCGACCTGACCGACGTGGCGCTGACGGTCGGCTTCTCCAGCCACAGCCACATGACGGCCGCCTTCAAGGCCCGGCTGGGCCGGCCGCCGCGGGCCTTTCGCGACCGGCCCGTCCGAGACGCAATCGACCGCTGGGGTGTGGGGCGAGGCTCCAGTTTGGTTTAGACTGGTCGAGTCGTGCCAACCGTCCCGTCGAATCGATCGTGCGAGCGAAGCGAGGGCGCCCATGCCGTCGGAATCCTCATATCAGCATGCAGACGCCCTGGATCGCGCCCGAACCAAGGCGTATCGGCGGCTCTTGCCGCTCTTGTTCATCTGCTACGTCGTCGCGTACATCGACCGGACGAACGTGGGCTTCGCGAAGCTGACGATGGAGGAGCAACTGGGGTCGCTGGGGTTTTCAGAGAAGGTCTTCGGCTTCGGGATGGGGGTCTTCTTCATCGGCTATCTGCTGCTGGAGATCCCCGGCTCGGTGCTGGTGGAGCGCTGGAGCGCCCGCAAGTGGATCTTCCGGATCATGGTCTCGTGGGGGATCGTGGCCTCGATGACGGCGTTCGTGCACAAGCGCGTGCCGGGGGTCACCAACGCCGTTGAGAGCGTCACGAAGTCGGCCGGCCGGGCGCTTGAGGCGACGATCGGCGGCGGCGCGGGCTCGTATGCGGAGGCCCTCCAGGGGCCGGGGGCGGCGTATATCGGGCAGTTCTTCTCGGTCCGGTTCCTGCTGGGGCTGGCCGAGGCCGGGTTCTTCCCGGGGGTGATCGTTTATCTCTCGCACTGGTTCCCCCGACGGGACCGCTCGCGGGCCCTGGCCTGGTTTTTGATCGCCGCGCCGCTGTCTCAGATCATTGGGCCGAAGATCTGCGACTGGATGATGAAGGCGGGCGACGGCGTCGCGGGCCTGGTCGGCTGGCAGTGGATCTTCCTGCTCTGGGGGCTCCCCGCCGTGATCCTGGGCTTCGTGGTCCTCTTCTTCCTGACCGACCGCCCCGCCCAGGCGAGTTGGTTGACGCCTGAGGAGCGCGAGGCCCTTCAGGCCGAGCTGGATGCGGAGAAGGCGGCGCATCCGTCGACGCACTTCACGATCGCCCAGGCGCTGGCGCACCCGAAGGTCTTGCTGCTGGCGCTGGCGTTCTTCCTCTGCACCTGCGGCAACTACGCGGTCGAGATGCAGATGCCGTCGATCCTCAAGGACTGGTACAAGCTCTCCACCGGGGGGATCGCCCTGTTACTGATGATCCCGCCGGTGGGGTCCTTGCTAGGTCAGCTCTTCGTCGGCTGGAACTCCGACCGGACGGCCGAGCGGCGGTGGCACGCGTCGCTGCCGATCGTGCTGGGGGCGGTCGCCATGGCCCTGATCCCGTTCTCGCACGGCAACGTGGTGCTGAGCGTGCTGGGGTTCACCGTCGCCCTGATCGGCTTCAAGGCGTACCTCCCCGCCTTCTGGACGCTCCCCGGCATGTTCCTGACCGAGTCGGCGGCGGCGGCGAGCATCGGGTTCATCAACTCGATCGCCAACCTCGGCGGCTGGGTCGGGCCGACGCTCGTGGGGGTTTTGAAGCAGAACACCAACTCGTACGATACGGCCCTGTGGATCCTCTCCGGCTTCATGATCGTCGCCGCGACGATCATCGCCAACATCGGCGTGGGACGCCGCCAGACCGCCCCCGTGGAGACCCCCGAGCCGTCGTCCGCCGTGGTATGATCGACCCCCATGCTGTAGCGAGGAGCCTCCCTTCTCCCCTGGTGGGAGAAGGTGGCCGAAGGCCGGATGAGGGGGACCACGACGTCCCCCGACGGTTGCGATCTCCCTCATCCGCCGCTGCGCGGCACCTTCTCCCACCGGGGAGAAGGGAGGACGCAGGGCCTCCGCCACCGTTCAGGCGACTCGCGCCGAACAGGACCTGGATCGACGGGAAAGGTGCGGTCGACGATGGCTGACGAACGCGGGCGGTTGGCCGAGTACGAGAGCGAGGCCGGGCCCTGGAAGCTCTGGGGGCCGTATCTTTCGGAACGCCAGTGGAGCACCGTCCGCGAGGACTACTCGGCCGACGGCAACAACTGGACGAGCTTCCCCCATGAACACGCCCGCTCCCGCGCCTATCGCTGGGGCGAGGACGGCCTGCTCGGCCTGGCCGACCGCGAGTGCCGGCTTGGTTTCGCGGTCGCCCTCTGGAACGGCCGCGACCCCATCCTCAAGGAACGCCTCTTCGGCCTGGCCAACCCCCAGGGGAACCACGGCGAGGACGTCAAGGAGCTGTACTACTTCCTCGACGCCCTCCCCACCGCGGCGTACCTCAAGGCCCTGTACAAGTACCCCCAGTCGGCCTTCCCCTACGACGATCTCGTCGCCGAGAACGGCCGGCGGGGCTTCCACGAACCCGAGTACGAGATCCTCGATACGGGCGTCTTCGACGAGGACCGCTACTTCGACGTTCTGATCGAGTACGCCAAGGCCGCGCCCGACGACGTCTTGATCCGCGTCACGGCCTCCAACCGAGGCTCCGACCCGGCCCCGCTGGTCCTGCTGCCGACGCTCTGGTTCCGCAACACCTGGTCGTGGGGCGGCGGCTACGAGCACGAGTGGGGCGAACCCAAGATCCGACGCGACGGCGCGGGAGTCCTCGCCGAACACGCCACGCTGGGCCCCTATCGGCTCGACGCCCTCGACGCGGGCGAGTGGGTCTTCACGAACAATGAGACCAACTTCGACCGCCTCTTCGGCGGCGAGAACGCTCGATCTCACGTCAAGGACGGCTTTCACGATTATGTGATCGACGGTGAATCCGAGGCCGTCGGCCGCGAGTCGGGGACCAAGGCCGGCGCGGTCTACCGGATGGAGCTTGCGCCCGGGGAGAGCCGCTCGATCCTGCTGCGGCTGAGGTCGGTCGAGTCGCTTGAGGGGGAGCCGTTCGGGAAGGACTTCGACGAGATCTTCAGCACGCGTCTGGTGGAGGCCGACGCCTTCCATGGGAGCCTCGCGCCGGGGCTCTCGCCTGAGCGCGCGGCGGTGATGCGCCAGGCGAACGCGGGGCTGATCTGGAATCAACAGTTCTTTTATTATCACGTCCCCGAATGGGTGGCCGGCGACCCCGCGCAGCCGGCGCCCCCCGCGCACCGGACGCATCCCAACCATGACTGGCGGCATCTGCACGCCCGCGACATCCTGTCGATGCCCGACGTCTGGGAGTTCCCCTGGTTCGCCGTCTGGGACACGGCCTTCCACATGATCCCGCACGGCGACATGGACCCCGCCTTCGCCAAGGACCAGATGCTCCGGTTCCTCCGCGAATGGTACATGCACCCCAACGGCCAGTTGCCGGCGTATGAATTCAACTTCGCCGATGTGAATCCGCCCGTCCACGCCTGGGCCTGCCGGCGGATCTACGAACGCTCGGGCAAGACGGATAAGCGGTTCCTGGCGCGGGTCTTCCAGAAGCTGGCGCTGAACTTCACCTGGTGGGTCAACCGCAAGGACTTCACCGGCCGGCACCTCTTCTCGGGAGGCTTCCTGGGGCTGGACAACATCGGCGTCTTCGACCGCTCCAGCCCGCTCCCCACCGGCGGCCACCTGGAGCAGGCCGACGGCACCGCCTGGATGGCGTTCTTCTGTGTGGAGATGCTGGAGATCGCCCTGGAGCTGGCCGCCGACGATCCAGCGTATGAAGATATGGCCAGTAAGTTCTTCGAACACTATTTGGCGATCACCTCGGCCATCAACACCATCGACGGCACCGGCCTGTGGGACGAGGCCGACGGCTTCTACTACGATCACCTTCACCTTGACGGCAAGATGAAGCCGCTGCACGTCCGGTCGATGGTGGGCCTGATCCCGCTCTTCGCGGTCGGCCTGCTGTCGCAGGAGCGGCTTGACGCCCTGCCCAACTTCCGCCGCCGGGTCGAGTGGGTGGCCCGCCACATGCCCAGAGCCTCGGCGCACCTGGAGCTTCCCGGCGCTCGCCCGGACGCCGGCGACGACTTCTACCTGCTGTCGATCCCCTCTCAGGACCGGCTGAAGCGGCTGATGACGTACGTGCTGGACGAGGCTGAGTTCCTCTCGCCGTACGGCGTGCGGTCGCTCTCGCGGGTCCACGCCGAGAAGCCGTTCGTCATCCACGCCGGCGGCGGCGAGCACCGCGTCGAGTACGTCCCGGCCGAGGCCGACGGCGGCCTCTTCGGCGGCAACTCCAACTGGCGCGGTCCCGTCTGGTTCCCGCTGAACTTCCTGCTGGTCGAGTCCCTCGAACGCTACGGCGCCTTCTACGGCGACGCCTGCAAGGTCGAGTGCCCGACCGGCTCCGGGAACTTCGTCACCCTCACCGAGGCCGCCGACGAGATCGCCCGCCGCCTGACGCGGATCTTCCTCCCCGACGCCCAGGGGAATCGCCCCTGCCACGGCGGCGACCCTCGATACGCCGACGACCCGCACTGGAAGGACCTCGTTCTCTTCTACGAATTCTTCCACGGCGACACCGGCCGAGGCTGCGGCGCCAACCACCAGACCGGCTGGACCGCCCTGGCCGCGACCCTCCTGCGCGATCGGCACGGGGCCTGATCCTGAACTGAGCGGATGCAAAAGGAGACGGCCGTGGACGTGGCTGGCGCGAGGGAATTCTATCGCAACATCCGAGGGAGCCTCGGCGCCGCGGCCGCCATCTTGGTCATCGACGTGGTGTTCCTCGGATCGATCCTCTGGTCACTGATCCTCTGTCCGATTTGGGTTTTCGTCAGCCTCGTGAAGAGCGCGAACCGCCACCGTCCCGGTTATGGTCTCGTCGTGACCAGAATGTTGATTCCAGTGGCGACGTTTCTACTTGTCAGGGCCAACGACTCGTTTCAACGCGGGATGGCCGAGGCGAACGCCCAGCGAATCATCGCGGCTTGCGAGGCCTATCAGGCCGACAACGGCAGCCTGCCTGGCGGCCTTAAAGATCTCGTGCCGAAATACCTGAGTTCGGTTCCGGTCGCGAAGTATTGTCTGGGGCCGTGGAGCCGCTTCACTTATTTCAATTCCAAAGGTGGAACGGCCATGCTCGTATGGCATGTTGTTCCGCCGTACTACCGGAAAATTTACAGCTTCGAGGATCGGCGCTGGAGCTACCTCGATTAGATGGCTCGCGTGGCCACGGAGTCCAGCATCGCTCGATCCGACGCCATGACGGCCTTCCCCCCTCGCGGGGGAAGGTGGCCCGATGGGCCGGATGAGGGGGGATCGGCGTGGCATCGAAAGCCAACTGGTGGGGTGCCATGGCCACGCTTGCGTGGCCATGCGATCGGCGACGGTCGCGCTGTCATCCCACGCCGGTTCATGGCCACGCAAGCGTGGCCATGGCACCCGAAATTGAGAGCCTACCGCTGAACGTGGATCCGTCGCCGGTCGCCCCCTCATCTGACCGCTTCGCGGTCTGTCTTCCCCCTCAAGGGGGATAGACGTCAACACAAGTTCATTCCGGGAGTCCTCCACCATGAACCGTCGCGACGCAATCCGCGGGCTCGCCCTGGCCGGGACCCTGGCCACGACCGAGGGAGCGGCGAAGGCCGCTGCGCCGGCGGCGGCCGTCGAGCGCGACGGCCTGCGGTTCTGGCTGGAGTCCTCGCTGCGGCGGGTCTACCCCACGTCGCCGGCGGGAGAGGCGGCCTCGATGGACATGCTGGCCGCGAAGGGCGAACGGCTCTCGCTCCAGGCGTGCTTCCGCAACCTCGATCCCAGCAACTCGGCGATCGTGGCCTGCGAGGTCGTCGCCCCGGAGGGCTGGACGGCCCGCGTGCGGCGGGTCGGGTTCGTGCCGATGCAACATCTCGACACGGCCACGCCGCGCGACGAACTGGAGGGGGTCGGGTTCATCCCCGGCCTCTGCCCCGACCCGCTCTACAACGACGCCAAGGTCCACGTCGGGCCGGAGTCGAACGGGGTCTTCTGGATCTCGCTGAACGTCCCCGAGGGGGCCGAGGCGCGCGTCCACGAACTTCGCGTGAGGCTGACGCTCGAGAACCGATTCGGCTACGTCGATTTCACCCGCCCGCAGCCGTTCTCGGTCGAACTGCCCGCCCGGGTCGACGTGCGGCCGCTGACGCTCAGGCCGCGCCGGGACTTTCCCGTCACGAACTGGATCTCGGCCGACTCGATCTGGGAGTGGCATCGGATCAAGCCCTGCGGCGAGGAGTTCTGGAAGCTGGCCGGGGCGTACATCCGCAACCTGGTCTCGCACGGCGTCGACGTCGTCTACACGCCCCTGTTCAACATCCGCCACGAGATCCTGGAGCGCCCCGCCCAACTGCTGAAGGTCCGGAAGGTCGGCCCCGACCGGTACGACTTCGACTTCAGCGACGTTCGCCGATGGGTCCGGATCGCCCGCGAGGCCGGCGCGAACCAAGTCGAATGGCCCCACCTCTTCACGCCGGCCCCCACCAGCGCCAAACATCCTCAGCGAGTCTTCGAACGCGACGACGAGAAGATCGGCCCGATGCTCTGGGCCCCGGAGATCGCCGCGACGTCTCCGAGCTACCGCGCGTTCCTGGAGCAGTTCCTCCCCCAGTTCAAGGCGTTCCTGGAGGAGGAGCAGGTTCTTGATCGCTCGCTGTTCCACTGCGCGGACGAGCCCGACGGCGACGTGCAAATGGCCGACTACCGCAAGGCCCGCGCCCTGCTGAACGAGCTGGCCCCGTGGATGAAGGTGATGGACGCCATGAGCGACCCTCGGTTCGCCACCGAGCGCCTGTCCGACATGCCGGTTCCCAGCATCGCCACCGCGCCGGCGTTCACAGCGGCGGGGTGTCCCTCGTGGGCTTACTTCTGCTGCGGCCCGCGCGGGCCGTACCTCCAGCGCCTGCTGGACACGCCGCTGGCCAAGATCCGGATGGCCGGCTGGCTCTTCTACAAGCTGGGGGCGAAGGGCTTCCTGCACTGGGGCTACAACTACTGGTTCGTCTTCTGCACCAGCCGTATCGGCGACCCCTTCGCCGACGCCTCCGTCGGGGCGTGGCCGGGCATGCCCTACGGCGACGCCTTCGTCGTCTACCCCGGCCCCGAAGGCCCGATCGACTCCCTCCGCTGGGAGGTCTTCGCCGAGAGCCTTCAGGATTACGCCCTGCTCCAGTCCGCCGGAATCCGCCCCGACGATCCGCTGCTGGCCCCCATCAAGGACTACGCCGACTTCCCCAAGTCGGCCGAGTGGATCTCCGAGGCTCGCCGCGCGGTGCTCGCCCGGATCGGCTAGGCGGCCGATCGGGCGCGCTCCTTCGTCAGCCGGCCTTGGCCATCTGGTTGAGCCTCTCGACGAGGGTGTCGCGGTCCTTGGCGTCGAGGGTCGTGTCCTTGGAAACCGCGTCGGCGATCTTCTTGAAGACCTCGGGGGCGGGGATCTTGGTGATGGCGCGGGCCTTGCGTTCGATGTCGTCCAGGACGGAGTCCAGGTCCTCGGTCTGGGCCTGCTTCGTCTGGGCCTTGGATTCGCCCTTGGTTTCGGGCTCGGGGACGTAGCCGGGGGCGGCCTTCGTCTTCGCCGGCGTGGCGCGGCTCTTCACGGCCTTGCGCGCCTCGGGGGAGAGCGCTCGGGTCTGGAAAACCAGCTCCTGGGCGAGCGCCTCAGGCGTGTACTGGGTCGACTTGTCGAACGTCGGCTCGGATCCGCAACCAGGGACGAGCCAGCCGGCGGTCACGACCAGGAAGGCGGCGGCGAGGCTTGCGAGCATTCGATGAGAACGAGGCACGGGGGGCTCCGGGATAGGTTCGGATCGATGATGTGGACGGAGTGAATTCTGGTTCCCTCTCCCCCCGGGAGAGGGTCGTAAATCGCCGGGTGCCATGGCCACACTTGTGTGGCCATGCGATCGGCGACGGTCGCGCTGTCATCCCACGCCGGTTCATGGCCACGCGAGCGTGGCCATGGCACCCCAGCGGCTGGTTCTTGATTGCCACGCCGATCCCCCCTCATCCGGCCCTTCGGGCCACCTTCCCCCGCGAGGGGGGAAGGCCGTTAGGGTCGCCTCTCCTGAGAGTGTGTCGGGTCGTCAGGAAAGGCCCGGAGACGGGCGGGATCGACCGGCTGGCCGGTCAGCCTCAATACGCGTCGGCGGAGATGATTTCGCCGCCGTTGCGGGTGCCCAGGGCCCACCAGGCGTTGAGGCCGATCGAGTCCTTGATGAACCGGACCGAGCCGTCGCAGAAGGCCGTGTTGACGCCGCCGGGGTGGTTGCTGGAGGGATTCATGGCGCTGTCGCCTTCCTGGCAGCGGAAGGTGTTGCTGGCGTAGGTGTTGACGTTGGGCATGTTGGGGGGCAGGACGTGGGCGTAGACGTGCCGCTCCCAGGCGTCGGAGTAGGCCCAGGTCAGGCCCTTGTAGTAGCTCCAATCCTTCCAGTTGATGACGCCGGCGCGGGCGTCCTGAACGACCGAGAGGGCCGGGACGTCGGTCTTCTCAACCATCGCCGAGTTGGTGTAGTTCAGGTTGCGGCGGGGGTCGCGGTGGTTCCCCGTGCCGTCGTTGAGCAGCGACTCGCTGACGCTCGCGGTGTTCGAGGTCCCGTCGGTGATGCTCGCCAGCGACACCGTGATGGCGGCGGTCGCGCCGTAGGCGGCCGACTTGCAAGAGCCCTGGCCCGAGTACATCCGGGTCATGCTGATGATCCCCGTGAGCGGCGGGACGTTGCCGCCGTTGGGGGAGTCGCCGGGCATCAGGATGTTGCGCGGGTGGCCCGAGTTGGCGACGTAATTGAAGTTTCCCGGCTGGTAGGCGATGTTCCCGGCCCCCGACCCCGTGTTGACCACGCCGTCGGACGGGCAGAGGAACGTCGAGACCGACGCGCGGATGACCGTGTTCTCGGTCGGGTTCGGCCCCATCAGCGGACCGGAATAGACCCACTGGTCGGTGTAGACCATGTTCAGATTGTTGTACATGGCCGTCTGCTCCACGAACGGCAGCAGAGCGCAATACCAGGCGTGGTCGCCGGTGTAGCCCGCGCCCCCTTCGGCGGCGTGGCGGTACTGGTGCATCGGCGTGACGTTGTTCACGTCCATGTAGTTCGCAATGCCCAGGCCCAGTTGCTTCAGGTTGTTGGTGCACTGCATCCGACGCGCGGCCTCGCGCGCCGCCTGCACGGCGGGGAGCAAAAGCGCGATCAGAACGGCGATGATCGCGATGACGACGAGCAACTCAATCAGGGTGAAACCGCGGCGGGCGCTTCTCAGACTCATGGTGGGAGCAACTCCGTCAATCCACTAGCCGGAGACGACTTGGTGGACAATCAATAATCAATAAGGATGGCGGGGCGAAGGCGATCGGCTGGGCTCAACTCGAATCGGGAGGCGGGATCCTCGCGAGGCGCAAGCTCGATCGGAGGGTGGATAGGCGGGCTTCGTCGCCCCAGTCGAGCCGGTGATCCCCCGGAATCGACGGACCCCAGATTATCATCCCAAAGCGACGACGGCGCAACATCTCGATGAAGATCAGCGGAAGAGGCGCCGCCGCTTGGGCATTTTGGTCAGAAGATGATAAGCGAAACGTGGACGGATTTCAATCCGCACCGAATTCGCGCATCAATCATATCCTCAGACGATGGCGCAACGCCGATCGCCTCAGGGCCCCTGGGCGAGGGCGTCGGGGTCGAGCGGCTCCAGCGAGACGTCGTCGATCCACATCTCGCCGAGGTTGGCGTCGGACGAGATGCGGAAGTCGAGGGCGGCGGTGGTGGCCTCGGATTCGATGCGCACCAGCCTCTCGACCTTGGTCCAGCGGCCGACCGCCTTCAACTCCTCGTCGAAGCCGCCGCCGGGGAGGACGCGGCAGGACGTGGGGGTGTCCTTGTACTGGGCCAGCCGGACCCGGCACTCGCCGGAGGTGCCGTGGGCGGTCAGGTACCAGAACGTCAGCTTCATCCGCGAACCGTAGCGCACGGGGCGGTCCGGGTATCGGTAGTACTGCCGGCCCGGGACGTGGGCCTCCAGGTGCAGGCTGTCGGGAGCGGAGACGAACCGCTCGGGATCGCGACGCTCCTCGGGAGGCTCGGGCCAGCTCGCCTTCGGGTGCGCGACGCGCTGCTCGCGGTCGAGCGGGACCTCGTCGTGGAACGTCTCCTGGCCGATCCGGACGGCCACCGTCCGCACGCCCAAAAGCGGGTCGTAGTCCCCCTGCACGACATGCTGATGCGCGAACCGGAGCCGGACCAATCCCCGGCCGCCGGGAGGCAGGCTGACCGGAGCGAGCGTCTCCGCCGGCTTGGCCGAGGCGTCCGGCGCCTGGTCGTCGCTCCAGACGGCTAGGGAAACGCGCTCGCGGCAGCGGGCGGGGTCGTCGGCGGCCGGGATCACGTCGCCGTCGCTGACGGCCTTCTCGGCCGGCCGGAGCGCCACGGAGACCTTCCGCGGCGAGGAGTGCCCGGCCACCCGCGAGTTCGACACCCAGCCCTCGGTCTTCACCTCGATCTCGCCGGGGGTCAGCACCAACCCGGCGTTGGTCTCATTGCGGATCTGGTAATCGACGACCCAGGCGCCCTGGTCCTGCCGGGTCCCTCGGCGTTCCAGCGTCACCCGGTTGGGATTGCCGACCGACGCGCCGTCATCGGCGATCGTCGTCCCCACCCCCGCCAGGATCAGGCTTACGCAAACTCCCGGAACGCTCCGCATCCGAACCCCCCGGCTGCGCGACCGCGCGAAGATCCGCATGATCCACCGTCCCTTCCGTGGGCCTGGTCAATCCGTCCGTCCGCCTTCCCTGGCGCGCGTGGATGAGGCGATTCACGCATGCTCTACGCGCCGAGCCTGGTCGCCGTGACGACCTGGTGTTTCCTGAGAGCCGTCTTACCTGTTCAT
This sequence comes from Paludisphaera rhizosphaerae, assembly GCF_011065895.1. Lineage (NCBI taxonomy): Bacteria > Pseudomonadati > Planctomycetota > Planctomycetia > Isosphaerales > Isosphaeraceae > Paludisphaera > Paludisphaera rhizosphaerae. The sequence continues at coordinate 14,007 of NZ_JAALCR010000059.1, forward strand.
CACCGTTGGTTGGGGATGTGGACACATCCCATGCGACGGTCGTTCAGTCCAGTCGGTGAAGACTGGCAAGACGCCTCTATCCTTCAACTAGACCTTGGTCCCTGATCCGTAAATCAGGCGAAGCTCCGAATCCAAGGCGATCGATTCGCGCCGAAGACGAACGTCCGTGGGGAGAAGGGGCGCGCCGGCGGGAGAGGGCGCAAGGCGGCTGGCTCGGGGCGTTCCGATGTTCAGTCGTCTTCGGGTCCGGAGTCCCCCTCGTCATCGAGGTCGAGGGCGGCCGGAGGGATGGTTGCACAGCGTTCCAGGAACCGTGGGAGGAACCGGTCCAGGAATACGGAAACGGCGATCTGAGTGGTGGCGTTGTTCATGCCCCAGATGCTGGCCTTGGCTTCGGCCGGCTCGGGGTCGAGCTGGATGAAGTAGCGCTCGTTCACCGCCAGGGCGACGGGGACTTCCTCAAGCCAGCGATGGGCCAGTTCGTTGACTCCCGGACCCCCCAGCGAGATCGTCGCCATATTTTGCAACGATTCGTCGTGGAGCCAGCGGAAGTCGGCGACGACGTGGACCTCGTAATCAGCCAGGTCGCGGTCGGTCGAGGCCTCCAGGGCTTCTTCGATCCGGCGCTTCAGGTAGTACGCCAGCGGCCGATCCATGGATTCGGCCCGCAGGGTGCTGCCCGTCACGATCAGGAGGAACCGGAGCGAGGCACCTTCGGCCATGAGACGGCCCGAGCCTTTCTTTCTTTACAATCGGACGTCGACGGCCCTCGACGGTCGTCGAATTTGAGGTGATTTCACGATCCGATTATACCGCCGCCGTCCATCGCGACGGCTAGATCCTCCTTCCGGCCCTCTGGGCCGGGCTCGATTACTGCGAACCGGGCGCCACGGGCTGCGAAGCCCGCCAGAGGTTGATTCTTTTCAACACCGACTGGGCGGCCTGCACCTCGTCGTCCCCCTCGGCCTCGAACCGCTGGGAGACCGCCTGCTTGCCGGCCAGGGGGATCAGGCACGAGAAGACGACCCGGCCGGAGGGGTCTCCCTCGACCTGGTATTTCGAGACCCCGGCGGCCGCGAGCTTGCGGCGGATCTCGGCCCAGTCGCCCCCGGTTGCGGCGGTCGAGGACTCGGCGGCCGGCAGGGACGACGGGGCGACCCCCAGGTCGAGCGGCGGCGGGGAGTCGGTCTTGGGCTTGGGTTGTTCGGCCGGGGCTGGGGCCGGCGTCAGGATCGACGAGAGGGCGCCCAGCAAAGCGGGCCCGCCGCCTCCTCCTCCCTTGGCCGGTTCAGCGGCCGGGGCGGGAGTCGGGGTTGGAGTCGCCGGTGAGCCGGCGAGGGCCGCTTGCGTTTCCTTAAACGGCTCAGTGACCTTGGGTTCCGGCAGGACGGGGAGGTCGGCCGTCGCGGCGGGGGCTGGAGCCGGCGCGGGTTTGGGCTCGGGCGCCCGGGGGGGCTCGCTCGAGGCCATGAGGGTGTTGGGTTTGGCCTGGGCACCGGGGGGCGGGGTCAACTCCAGCGAGTCGATCTCGCCGCCGTCCTTCAGGCCCATGTAGTCCAGCAGGTGTTCCTGCGCCCAGCGGAAGCCGGGGCCGCTCACCAGCGCCCCGCCGCCGAAGGCCGCTGCCACCAGCACGATCACGAGCAGGAATTGACGCACAACCCGGCCTCCATGCCCTTCGCTCCACCCCGTCGAGCCGACGTCCCGTCGGCTCTCACGCCTTTCGCAGACCGCCTTGCCGGGGCCCGCCGTTCCGCCAATAATCCAATAATCGTAAGGGGGATGCGAACAGACTCCCCCGAGCGATGAATTTCCTCGGCCCTGGGCGACGATACCAGACGAGGCGACGGCGAATCAACCGTCCTACCCGCCCCCTCGTGCAAGCATGAATCGACGCTCGGAACCGGGGCCAGACCGCCCGGAAAACGGGCAGTATTTAACCGAGCCTCCCCCATGAAGCAAGCCCAGTCCTATCACTCGCGCCCGACCCTTTGGGCGTCCCGACCAGTCCCCGCGGCTGGAAGGTGGATGGATGGCTCGCGCAGGGAGCCCCGATCCTCGGGGAATCTCGTGTTCGGGACGATCGGCTTCCTGTTCACGGCGGTTTGGTGGGTGGTTACGCTCCCTTTTCGCCTGGTCTTCGGCGCGCTGTCGCTGATGGGCCGGATGGTGGGCGTGGCCGTCGGCTTCTCGCTGATGGTGGTGGGCGTGGCGCTGGGGGCGGGGCCGTTCTTCCTGATCGGCATCCCGATGTTCCTCGTCGGCCTGCTGCTGACGCTCCGTTGCCTGGGGTAAGATTGGGATCGAAACGACCTCAAGGACGGTCTTCCCCACTCGCGGGGGAAGACAGATCGCGCAGCGATCAGATGAGGGGGACGACCGGCTTCGGATGCACGTCCGGCGGCTGGTTCTCGTTGAGGCGACTCCGGGTTCATGGCCACGCAAGCGTGGCCATGAACCAGTGTGGGAAGCCAGCGCGACCGTCGCCGATCGCATGGCCACGCAAGCGTGGCCATGGCACCCCGGCGGCTGGCTCTCGATGCGACGCCGATCCCCCCTCATCCGGCCCTTCGGGCCACCTTCCCCCGCGAGGGGGGGAAGGCTGTTTCGACTTCGGACTCGCATCCCACGGCCCACGCCGCTCCTGATCCGACCCGTTCCGCCTCTCTCGCTCGCCATGAACGCCACGACGATCTATCTGGACAACAACGCGACCTCGGCGCTCGATCCTCGGGTGCTGGAGGCGATGCGTCCCCATTTCCTGAACCCCGGCAATGCGGAGAGCCGGCATTCGGCCGGCCGCCAGGCGCGTCGGGCGTTCGACGAGGCTCGGGAGACCGTGGCCGAGATCCTCAACGCCCGGCCCGACGAGGTGGTCTTCACCTCGGGCGGGACGGAGTCGAACAACCTCGCCGTCTTCGGGCTCGTCGTCGACGACCAGGGGCGGCCGGGTCGGATCGTGACCACGGCCATCGAGCATCCGGCGGTCAACGAGATGATCGCCCATCTGGAGGCCCGCGGCTTCGTCGCCGACGTCGCGCCGGTGGAGTTCGACGGGATCGTCGACGTCGACCGCATGGCCGACCTCTTCTACGACCGGACCCGGCTGGCGACCTTGATGCTGGCCAATAACGAGACCGGCGCGATCCAGTCGGTCGCCCGGCTGGCGGACCTCGCCGCGGCGCGGGGGATCCCGGTGCATACGGACGCCGTGCAGGCGGTGGGGCGGATCCCCGTGGACTTCGCCGCGCTGGGGGTGGCGACGCTCTCCGCCAGCGGCCACAAGTTCCACGGCCCGGCGGGCTCGGGCGTGCTTTTGGTGCGCCGGGGCGTCCGGCTCTCGCCGAGGCTCTACGGCGGCGGCCAGCAGCAGGGGCGGCGACCCGGGACGATCCCCGTCCCGCTGGCCGTCGGCTTCGCGACCGCCCTGGACCTCTGGCGTCGCGAGTCCGAGGCCCGCGCCGCCAACTGGCGGAGGCTCTCCCTGCGCCTGGTCGACGGCCTCCGCAACGCGATCGGCCCCGACCGGATCGTCCCCAACGGCCCGGCCGACCCCGCGAAACGCCTCCCCCAGACGATCAACCTGGGCTTCCTGCGCCTGAACGGCGACGCCCTGTTGATGCAGCTCGACCTGGCCGGCGTGGCCGTCTCACTGGGCTCGGCCTGTGCCAGCGGCTCGACCCAGCCCTCGCCGACCCTGCTGGCGATGGGCGTCCCCGACGACTGCCTGCGCTCCTCCGTCCGCTTCAGCCTCGGCGCCTTCACCACCGAAGCCGAGGTCGACCAGGCCGTCACCCACGTCGCCGCCGCCGTAACGTGGTTGTCGCGGTAACTCAATCCGAGACCAC
>NZ_JAALCR010000060.1 GCF_011065895.1 Paludisphaera rhizosphaerae
TGACGAGGGCGTCTGCCACGCCGTTGCGTTGACCGGGACTCTCCAAATTCTGGGTCGGTTACCCTCGGTAATCCTCGCCGTTCTGGCTTCGAGCGACGGAACGGAGCCATTCCTCAAGGGCGGCTTGCATCGCGGCTGAGCGTTCCGGCTCCTTGGCGAGCAGGTCGTTCGCTTCCCTGGGATCGGCGTCCAGGTTGTAGAGTTCGTAGGTCAGCTTGCCGTCCTTCGGGTTCTCGATCCGGTGGAACTTCCAGGAGCCGTCCAGCCACGCGGAGTGGCCCGGGAATCGGTCGAGCGGGAACGGCTTGTGGATCTCGGCCGCGTCGGCGTGAAGCCTTTCCGGATCATCGGGCTCCTTGCCGGCGCTCTGGGACGCATAAAGCTCTTCCATCCATTTCTTGGCCGGCACCAGGAGGCCGGCCGTCGGATAGTCCCAGAAGCCGATCGGCTTCGGGCGCGTCTCGGTTCGGCCCTCGATCAGCGGGACCAGGCTGACGCCGTCGAGCGGGCGCGTGGGATCGACCTTCACCCCGGCGAGTTCGAGTACGGTGGGGAAGATGTCGGACGTGACGCACGGGGTCTTCACGGTCCGAGGCGCCTTGACCCGCTCGGGCCATTCCAGCAGAGCGGGGACGAGGAGGCCCCCTTCGTAAACCTTCCCCTTGGCGCCGCGTCGGCCGCCCGACGAGCCGACGGCGGGCAGCGCGCCGTTGTCGCTGGAGAACAGCAGGACGGTGTTGTCGCGGATGCCGAGTTCGCGGATCTCATTCCGGAGACGCCCGAAGGCGCGGTCCATCGCGGTCAACTCGCCCAGGTAGTTCTGCTGGGCCTTCGGCATGCCGGCGTAGGGGAGCCGATCGGCTTCGAGCGGTTCGTGCGGGTCGTGGGGCGACCCGAACCAGACCACGGCGAGAAACCGCTGCTTCTCCGCCACGGAAGCCCGGATGAACTTCAGGGCCACGTCCACGGTCACGTCGGAGCTGTCTCCCTGGTGCGGGACGGCCTTGCCCCCTTCGCTGAGGATCGGATCCAGGTCGAAGTAGTTGGGCGACGACGCCCAGACGTCGAATCCGCTGGCGCCGGGGCTGACCGGACTCGCCGCCTGAACCGAACCCAGGTGCCACTTGCCGAAATGCCCGGTCCGGTATCCGGCCTGCTTGAGCGCCTCGGCGATGGTCAATTCCTGCGGACGGATCGGATATCCCCACTGGAAGCAACCGTACCGATTGGGGGTCCGACCCGTCAGCACGCTCCCGCGCGTCGGAGAGCAGACGGGGGCCGCCGAGTGAAACCCGTCGAACCGGAGCCCCTCGCGGGCCAGGGCGTCGAAGTTGGGCGTCTGGAGTCGGGGTCGGCCGTAATAACCCATGTCGCCCCAGCCCTGGTCGTCGGACATCACCAGGACGAAGTTAGGCGGCTCGGCGGCTCGGACCGAGCCGATCAGAAGAACCCCCAGAAGCAGCGTCGACGACAAGAGCAGCCGCCCCTTGCACACGTCAATTCTTGATTTCATGTCAAACTTTCCGCTTCTCACCTGAGTCCTCGGAGCGACGCCAGGGCGATCATATCCGATCGAAAGCCGGGACGGACCCTCTCAAGCGGTTCCCGTTCGGATTGTCTGGGTGGCCATGTCTTCCACCGGATTCACCGTGCGGCCCATCCCGAGTTCGACCGCGCATGAAAAAACCGCGGCCCGCCCCTGGGGGAGCGGACCGCGGCGAGTCGTGATCGGGGCGTATCGGTCGCCGGTCAGACCGTGGCGGTCGGGTCCGGGGCGGGGGGGGTGTAGTCGCCGCCTCGGGGGATGGCGTTGAACTGGTCGGCGCCGATGATCGTGAGCATGGCCGGGGTCAGGTTGAGCTGGGTCGCGACGGGGGTCGAGATCCAGTGCCGCTGACCGCCGTTGTACTCGGCCAGTTCGCCGGTCTGGTTGTTCTGGAGGTACATGCCGTCGGCGAAGTAGTCCGCCCCCTGGTTCACGGCGTTGTACTGCGAGGCCGAGACCGAAATCAGGTCGGTCGCCTTCAGCCCCAGTTTGGAGGCCACCGGCGACGAGACCACCCCGCGCTGGCCGTCCTGGTAGCGGGAGATCTCGCCGGTCTCCTGGTTCTGAATGTAGACGCCGTTGGGGAAGTAATCCTTGCCCTGCGAGACCCCGTTGAACTGGGTCGGGCTGATGACGACGAGCTGGCTCGGCTGGATGTTCAGCCGCTGGGCGACCGGCACGGAGATCCAGTGCCGCTGGCCCGAGAAATAGATGTCGATCTCGCCGGTCTGCTGGTTCTGGATCAGCGTCCGCTCGGGGAAGTAGTCGTCCCCCTTGGAGGTCGCGCCGTACTGCGCGGCGGGGATCGTGGCGACGTCGTTCACGCCGACGTTCAGGTAGTTCAGGACGGGGGTGGAGACGACGTGGAAGGTCCCGCCGGAGTACCGGCTGATCTCGCCCGTCTGGTCGCTGCGGACGAAGATCCCCTCAGGGTAGTAGTCCGGCCCCTTCGGCACCGCGTTGAAGTCGTCGTTCGTCACCGACGTCGTCTTGTCCGTCGTCAGCCCCATCTTGGCCGCGACCGGCGGCGAGATCAGCCCGCGCTTGCCGCCGCTGTAGTATCCCAGCTCCCCCGTCTGCTCGTTCCGAATGATCGTCCCATCGGCGAACGTGGGCGCGGTCGGCGTGGTGGGAGTCGTTGGGGTCGTCGGCGTGGTCGTGGTCGTCGTGGGGTCGGTCGACGTGGTCGTCGTGGGATCGGTCGTGGTGGTTGTGGTCGTCGTGGTGGGATCCGTGGTCGTGGTGGAGGGCGTGGACGGGGTCGTCGTGGTGGGCGGCGTGGTGGTGGTCGTCGTGGTGGTTGTGGTCGTCGTGGTGGTCTGGGTCGGGGTCGACGGCTTGACGGTCGGCCCGTTGGGGCGGGTGACGTTGGTCCACGAGCCGATCGCGCCGGGGCGGGTGACCGGGCGATTTGGGGTAGTCGTCGTGGTCGTGGTCGGCTTCGTGGCCGTATTCGTCGTGGTCGACGGGGTCGTGGAGGCCGTCGACGCCGTCTGGGTGGCTGGGGTGGTCGTCGTGGTTGAGGCCGTCGTGGTCGGGTAGGTGACCGTGGGGCTGATCGTGGGATTGACGGTCGGGTTGGAGGTCGAGCCGCCGACGTTGATCGTCGGGTTGACGTTGATCGTCGGCGAGATGTTCACGCGCATCCCGCCGCGGGCTCGCAGGCGGTTGGCGCCCACGCCGAGGTTGGTGGTCCGGGCGGCGGCCTGGGCCCGGAGCGCGGCGGCCTGGGCACGCTGCTGCTGAAGAGCCTGCGCCTTGCCGAGCTTCGCGGTCGACTGCTGGTGGATCAGCGCAGCGGACTGTCGGAGCCGAAGCGGGCGGGCCGCGGACAGCAAGAGACGGCCTTCCAGGTCCTCAAGGGTCGTCCGAAATTCCACCTTGCGACGCTTGGCGTTGCGAGCCTGGCCGCCCGCAAGTTCCTCGTGCGACATGAGTTCCCTCGCCCTTCCGATCCCTGGCCGACCCCGGCTCGAATCCCGGCGGGCCGTCTCCACGGCCCTGCAACCGGCGCCATCGGCATATTCGCACCCGAGTCTGTCCAACCTGAATCGGCGAGAACGCGGAGCGGCTTGAGGAATTCGCGCGCGCTTTCATCGCTCCAACCCGATCGATCGCACCTCCTCGTGGATGGTCGTCACCCGCTTGCCGCCAATGAAACCGCATCTCGTCCCCTCTCCCCCCGGGAGAGGGCAGCCGCGCAGCGGCGGGTGAGGGTCGTCGGATTTCGGAGGGCATGTCGGTCAAGTTTGGGACCGTAACGGCCTTCCCCCCTCGCGGTAGAAGGTGGCCGCTCAGGAGTTGTCGGTTGTCGGTTGCCATTGAGGATCTGGCTGAAAACTGAGAACCGGCAACTGAGAACTCTTTAGCGGTCGTCCCCCTCATCTGACCGCTTCGCGATCTATCTTCCCCGCGAGGGGGGAAGACTGTTCGCCCCTCCGCGACGCTCGATCCGAAATCCGACGACCCTCACCCGGCCCTTCGGGCACCCTCTCCCGGCGGGAGAGGGGACTTGGGTAAGCTCGCGAGCTTCCTCGAACCAGGCCGCGATCCCGGGAATCTTTCCAGCCGGCGTACAGAGACGCACGGCGGAGTCCACATTGAGAATAGAGGGGGGTTGAATCCCGGCTCTTTCTCAATTCGGATTCGGAGGGGAGTCGAGCGAGATCAACTCGTGTTTCTCGCCGAACGAAGCCAACGGCGAAACGCCGTAAGGCCCAAAACGACAACGCGTTGCCGAGCATCGGGCGAACAGCGTGCACAACAATCGAAGCCAATGCCGCGAGCGGACGCGGCTCAGGCGTTGGGGATCAGGTAGCCCAGGTGGTGGGCGCAGTGGATGATCTGCATGCGGTTGGCGTCCTCGCGAGACGCCTGGCCGAACAGGGGGGAGGGGAGATAATCGCCTTCGTGGGCCTGGAACCGCTCGACGGCGCGGCGGAAGCGGGCGAGGGCTTCGGCCTCGTCGCCGCCGGGGGAGGGGACGGTCGCCGGCATCGTGGGCGCGCCGCCGGGCATCTCGCCGGTCGCCAGCGTCTTGCGGAGCATCGCCGGCGCGACCGTGTTCCGAACCACGAACATCACCGCCCGCAGCGCCGTCGGCGGTTTCGGAAAACCGTCGACGGGGAACGTCAGCCAGTCCGCCAGATGGCCGCAGACCTGCGACAAATCCCACTTCCCAAGCCGGCGGTAGCCCCCAGCATGCAGAGCCTCGGCCTCGCGGACGGCGTCCTGGAGGTCCTGGAATTTCAGGCGGCGGCGTTCGGTGGCGGTCGACATCGGGAGGTCCTCGGGGTGCGACGGCAGCGTTTCGATTATGGCGATCGACGGCCGCCTTTTGATAGGAGTGATCCTCGGGCGCCCTGGCCACACTCGCGTGGCCAGGAACCGGCGTAGGATGACGGCGAGAGCGTCGCCGATCGCGGACGACTTCGGTTCGGTCCATAACGGCCTTCCCCCCTCGCGGGGGAAGGTGGCCGCAAAGCGGCCGGATGAGGGGGGATCGGCGTCGCTCTCAAAAACCATGCTTCGGACGCGAATCCGACGGCGGTCGTCCCCCTCATCTGATCGCTGCGCGATCTATCTTCCCCCGCGAGGGGGGAAGACCGTTTGCCACCATCCGGACCATAACGGCCTTTCCCGGCGAGAGGGGAAATGGCCGTTGAGGTTCGGAATGCGGATGTCCTGGATTGCTCGTTTCGTCCACGAACGCGCTTGACGGGGTTCCGGTGATAACGGATACTCCGTCGTCTTCAGAGAGTGTCCAACCCCAGGACGGAAGCCCGGGGGAGGAAATTGCACCTGCACGAGTCATGGATGACGAGATACACCGTGCTTGGCTACACCTCGACTCACTATTCCCATCGACGCAACGCGGGCCGTCTTCGCCCGAGTAGCGGTCCTTCCTCACCGATGGTCTTCATCTCGCCCGGCGTTTCGGCGTTTCTCGTCGCCGAACGGGGCTGGAATCCGATCGGTTCTCCAAGCCGGTCGACGCCGACCGGAGCGACGTCAACACGGCGCGGGGAGGGTCAGGGATGATGATCTCCAACGGCTATCTGATGATCTTCGCCTTCGCGATGATGGGCTGCGTGCTCGCCACGCCGCTGGTCACGCAGTTCGCCGGGCTTGTCGGCGCGATCGACAAGCCCGACGGCTACCGGCGAATCCATACATCGAGCGTCCCCCGACTGGGGGGTCTCGGCCTGGCGCTGGGGATCGCCGTGGGGGTGCTCCTGCCGCACGCCTCGGCCTGGTCGCCCAACTTCAGCATCAACCTGCCCGACCTCTCCTATGAACGGCCGATCGTCCTCGCGGCGCTGATCATCCTGCTGGTCGGCTTCATCGACGACACCCGGTCGCTCGGCCCGCGCGTAAAGCTGCTGGGCCAGGCCGCGGCCGTCATGGCCCTCTACCTGGGCGGCATCCGGATCGAGCGGATCGACGCCCTGGGGCTGGACCTGAACCTGGCCTCCCCGGCGCTCCACCTGGAGTTCCTGGGCCGGTCGCTGGACCTCGCCCCGGCGAGCCTGCTGGTCACGCTCTTCTGGTTCCTGGGCTGCATGAACGTCTGGAACCTGATCGACGGCATGGACGGCCTGGCCTCGGGCGTCGGCCTGCTGGTGAGCGGCACCCTGACGCTGGTGGCCCTGCACAACCAGAACGTCGAGGTCGCCATCCTCGCCACGGCCCTGGCCGGCTCGCTGGCCGGGTTCCTGCTCTACAACTGGCACCCCGCCTGCATCTTCCTGGGGGACAGCGGAGCCCTCTTAATTGGGCTGTTGATCGGGGTGATCGGCGTGCAGGGGTCGTTGAAAGGCCCCTCGGCGATCTCGATCCTGTTCCCGATCCTGGCGATGGGGCTGCCGATCTCGGACACGGCCATGGCCATCTTCCGGCGCTGGGTGCGGAACCTCCCGATGAGCGCCGCCGACCGCCGCCACGTCCACCACATCCTGATCGGGCTGGGGCTGAACCCCCGACAGGCGGCCCTCCTGCTGTACTGCTTCTCGGGCTTCCTCTGCGGGGCCGTGCTGCTGGGGGTCTCGCTGCGGAGCGAGTTCCTGGCCCTGGTGCTGGGGATGTCCGGCTGCCTGGCCTTCCTGGTGGTGGTCACCAGCCGCCGCGACGAGTTGAACAACCTGCTGGACGACTTCCAGGCCCGAATGGTCCGCGGCCGCCAGGAGCGGCAGGCGGCCAAGACCACCTGGGAGGCCATCCAGCGCGTCGAGCTGTGCAAGTCTCCCCTGGCCGCGTTCGAGATCCTGGAGAAGACGGCCGAGACCCTCGGGTGCGCCGGCATCCACGTCGCCTGCGCCGACGCCTCGTTCCCGCCCGAGGGTGCCGTGCAGACCCTCGACGCGATCGACGACGGCACGACGGCCTCGCCGGGCGCGATCTTCCGGACGGTCAGCGGCAGCCTGAGGATCACCGCCGTGATGCGGTTCGCCGACGGAGCCCTGAAAGCCGACATCGTCTTCCGCTACCTCCAGCGACTGACCGAAAGCCTGGGCGACCGCCTCCAGGGCTTCGCCGTTGAGGAAGCCGCCCGACGCGCCGAGGAGGCCGCCGCCGGTTCCGATCCGCCGGACTGGCGGGCCGACGCGGTCGAGGCCAAGATCCCCGCGCCGCCGGCCCCGTTCCCCATCGCCATGGCGAAGGGCCTGGTCCGCCGCTGAGCCTGCGCCCAACTGAGCCGCATCGACCCCGACCGACGAGACGAACGCCGACGGAGTGGACACGGAGGTCATCATGGACGACATCGCCCCCTATCGCCGAGCATCCGCATCGATCGCCCCGGCTGGCCACGGAGCCGCCGCGCCGGCCCCCGCCGGCTTCCCGGCGCACGCGCCGGCGACCTTCGGCGGCACACCTTACGGCCCCGATCTCGCCGCGGTGAAGACGACCGGCCACTACGTCTCCGCGCTGCGGCGGCGGTTCTGGCTGGCCCTGCTGATCGCCGTCCCCATGGGGACGATGACCTCCATCTACGCCCTGCGGCTCCCCAAGGTCTACCAGGCCACCGGGACGATCCGAATTCAGCAGCCCCACAACGACCCCTCGCTCCAGACGGTGCTCTCGAACGGCCCGGGGTCCTCCGACGCGGCCGTGCAGGCGACCTACGCGGCCGACATGATCACCGACCTCAAAGGCCGCGGCCTGGCCGAACGCGCCCTGACCCACCGGCAGTGGGGCCCCGAGGTCGCCCAGATGGACGACCCAGCCACCGAGCTGATCGTCAAGAACATCACCGTCACGCCGGTCATGAGGTCGAACTCGTACCACGTCACCCTCACCGGCCGCGACCCGGCGCAGACCGCCAAGCTGCTGGAAGCCCTGCTGGACGAGCTGGTCAACTACGCCAAGCACGACCAGACCCGGCACAAGGAGGAAGTCGTCGCCAACGCGCGGGCGGGCCTCAACGCCCTGCAAAACGAGGCCCGCTCCAAGCACGGGGAGATGATCAAGTCCATCGAAACCCTGGGAACCATCGGCCCCGGCGGACGAAACATCCTGGAAGAGCAGTACGCCCACCTCGGCCAGTCGATCGAGCTGCAACAGGCCCGCGCCGCGGAGCTTCAGCAGAAGATGCTCTTCGCCCCGCTCTTCGGCCAGGAGGAGCACGTCTCGCCGGCCGAGGTCGCGAACCAGCAGAAGCTCGAAAGGTTGCAGGAGGAGCGAGAGGTCCTGGTCGAGCGGCTCAAAGCCATCAAGAAAGGGAGCCGCAACTTCAACGGCGACCTCGCCGCCCGAAACCTCGCTAGCCACCTCGACGAGGTGCTCAACAGGATCGACCGGCTCTCGGCCCCGATCGAGAAGACGAAGATGGCCGCCGACCCGACCGAAATGATCTACAACTCGCTCCAGAGCGACATCGACGCCGCCGAAGGTCAGCGCGTCGATCTGCTGGAGAAGCTCCGCAAGGCGATGCCCGACCACCAGAAGTTCCTCAGCCTGATGGAAGACCGCGACGCGCTGCGGATCCGGATCGGCGAGATGGAGGACAAGCTCTCGGCCTTCGAGCTGCTGGCGAACTCGCAGGAGCCGCCGGTGAAGGTCCTCACGCGGATCGAGGAGCAGCCCACTCCGATCAAGCCGAACCGGCCGATGATGATCGTCATGGGCCTGCTCGCCAGCCTGGGGTTGGGGCTGGGCCTGGTCTTCCTGCTGGAGCACCTGGACCACTCGGTCCGCGTGCCGGAGCACGTCAGCCACGGGCTGTCGCTGCCGCTGCTGGGCGTGGTGCCGCGGATCGCCCGCACGGCCTTGACGCACCGCGCCGGCCACCTGTGGACCTCGGCCGTCCCGGACTCGCTGGCGGCCGACGCCTTCCGGAACATTCGCGCCTCGTTGCTGGGCGCCGCCGACCGCAACGGGCCGATCGTCAGTCTGCTGGTCACCAGCGCCAAGGCGGGCGACGGCAAGTCGACGGCCGCGATCAACCTGGCCGCCGCCTGCGCCCGGGCCGGCGAGCGGACGCTGCTGCTGGACGTGGACCTCCGCCGCCCGACCCTCGCCGACGTCTTCCCGGCCGATGACCCCGAGAGCGAGGGCCTGGGCCTGGTCGACGTGCTCAAGGGCGCCGTCCCCTGGCAGGCCACGCTCCGCCACACCGACCTGCACAACCTGGACTTCATCGCGACCGGCGACACCACCGACGTCCCCATCGAGATCCTTGGCACGCTGGAGCTGCGACAGCTCCTGACCGCGCTGACCCACAACTACGACCGCGTGATTCTGGACGGCCCGGCGATCCTGGGCATGGCCGACTGCCGCGTCCTGGGCCGGATGGTCGACGCCTCGGTCCTGGTCGTCCGCGCCGGCGCCCACCAGACGATGACCCTCCAGCGGGCCAAGGCCGTGCTGGAGCAGTCGCACGTCGAGATCGCCGGCGTGATCGTCAACGGCCTGAGCGAAGGGGTCGAGCACTGGTCGAGCTACGGCTACGGCCCGGCTCCGATCTCGGCGTCATCTCAGCGCCGGGAGCGAGCCCTGCCAGGTGCCGCCGCGAGCCCCTCCCGCGAGGAAGCCCTGGCCGAAGCCTGATCGAAGCGATCCCGACCTGATCCGACGCCTGACCTGACGCCCAACGAACCGACAAGCGACGAGCGACCTGGAGTCATCCCCCTTGAACAGCCTCCGCCTGCGATTCCTGGCGTTGTTCGACCGCGGCTTCGGCTGGCTGGTCGCGGGCCTGGTGCTGGCCGTGATCCTCGGGTTCGGCGGCGCGGCCTGGTGGATGAAGCCGGGCCTGGCCGTCGCGGCGACGGCGCTGACGGCCCTGCTGCTGATCCGCAACCTGGTCGACGGCCGAACGGCGATCCTGAAAAGCCCGCTGGGCCTGCTGGGGCTGGCCGTGCTGGGGCTGGGGATGTTGCAGGCGGTCTCGCTGCCGGGCTCGCTGGCGGCGAGGATCTCGCCGGCGGCTCGCGAGGTCTACGCCCGGGGCGTGCTCCCCACCGTCGCCCTGGAAGACGACCCGAAAGCGACGCTCGACGCCGCGGCCATCCGGTCGCCGGCCAGCCTCGACCGCGCGGCGACCGTCCGCCGGCTGGCCCTGGCGGCGGCCTGCCTGGCGATCTTCTGGTGCGTCTCGCACGCGGTCGACCGCCTTCAGCGGTTCTATCTGATCTGCGGCGCCGTGATCGCCGGGTTCTTCATCAACGCCACCCTCGCCGTGGTTCAGGTCAGCACCCGAACCGACGGCCTCTACGGGATGTACGCGCCCGGCGCGGGGCCGTGGTGGGGGACCGATTACAACGACATCCTGGAGGCTCCGACCATCGCGACCTTGCGTGAGCTGCCGCCGTCGTCGCGGCCGGGGTCGACGGCCTCCGCCTGGATGGAAGTCGCCCGACCGTTCACGTTCGGAACGATGCCCGGCGGCGTCGGCGGCTTCCTGGCGCTGGGGGCGATGGCCCTGCCGTTGTCGCTCGGCCTGGTGCTGCACCTCTGCTCGCCGCAGGGGAGCCGCGAGACCTGGGCCCACCGCATGGGAGCCTCCGGCCGGGACAGCCTGGCGATCCTGCTGGCGACTCTCTCGATCCCCGCCGCGTTCCTGCTGGGGATGGCCGCGGGCCCCTGGTTCTGCATCCCGTTCGCAGCCGGCGTGGCCGTGGTGGCTCTCCCCTCCCTGCTGAACCCCGCCGCCCGCACGCTGGGGATGGGGCTGGCGGGCGGGCTGCTGACGGCGCTGGCGTTCGGGGCGGTCGTGCAGGTCCGTTGGGCCGAGGTCGCCGGCGCCAAGCCGCCGCTGGAAGCCCCCGACTGGAGCGACAGCCGCGCGGTCTGGGGCGACGCTGCGAGGATCTTCCGCGAGTTCCCTCTGATGGGCGTCGGCCTGGGGGGGTTCGCGACCGTTCAACCGTATTTCAAGGACCGCGACGCAACGTCCAACACCGCCATGAGCAGCCTCTTTCAGTGGGCCGCCGAGGCCGGCGCGGTCGGCCTGGCGATCCTGGGAGCGGCCGCGCTCTGGTCGCTGATCCGCATCCCCGCCGGTCTGCGAAGGCTCGGCTCGATGGATCGCTTCCTGGCTCATGGGTTGATTGGAGCAGTCGTGGGGCTTAGTCTATTGGCGGCCGTCCACTGGACGGTGGAGCTGCCGGCCGTGGCCGTTTCGGCCAGCGCCCTGGGAGGGGCCTGGAACCGCTGGCTGGCCGGGGCCGCCGACCTGTTCGTCGAACGAGCATGAGGACCGCCGCTCGCCGGGACGCGAAGCGGAACGACGAACGGGGCATCGCTCACGGAGGAGTCGATTCCACCATGGCCGAATCCACCTGCCTTCATATCCAGGACCGCGAATCCGGGCCCATCCGGATCGTCGAGCTTCCGTGGATATCGGTGCGCGTCGGCCGCGCGGCGTTCTGCGAGGTCCGACTCTCGGACTCGTCGCTCCCCGAAGAGGCCCTGCGGCTCCACCGCCGCGGCCGGGCCTGGCACCTCACGCCGCTGATCGGCTCGGGCGTGACGCTCGACGGCCAGCCCGTCGATTCGCCGCTGGCCTTGCCGTTCGACGTCCCGTTCCAGGTCGGCCGGTTCACCCTGTCGCTGAAGAGCAACCGATTCGCTGAGCCCGACTGGCGCGCCTCCCGCGACGAACCGAGCCCGACCCGGCCCCGAGCGCAAGCTCCGACGCCGGCCGCGCCGCAATCGCCGCCGACGTCGACCAACCCGTGGGAGGCCCGCTGGCGAGCCGCCGGCGACCGCCTCAAGGCCGCCCGCGCCGCCGAGACACGCCCCACGCCGACGCCCGAACCGCCGCCGCGCGACGTCAGCCGCCCCGCCGCGCCCAAGGCCGAGCCCCCGCGCTACGGCGCCGCGCCCCACGCCTGGACCTCGCCCACCCGGACGCCGTCGCCGACGTCTCGGCCCGGCTGGGAGAAGCCGAAGCCCCGCGCGACCAACGTGGAGCCGAAGCGGCCCGCGCCTTCTCCTCCCTCCTCGCGGACCATCGCGAATCCCCCTTCTCCCCTGGTGGGAGAAGGTGGCCGAAGGCCGGATGAGGGGGGTCCCGGTCGGCCGACGGTTACGGCCCCCCTCATCCGCCCCTCCGGGGCACCTTCTCCCACCAGGGGAGAAGGGGGGATCACCACGAGGCCGATTACCACCCCCGAGGAAAGGCCGCCCGTTCTCGGCCCGCTGATCAGCCTGCTGATGCTGCCGGCGCCAGCACCGGCCGCCGTGGAGCCGGAAAGCCCCTCCGCGACAAATCTCCTGTCCCCTCTGCCCCCGGGAGAGGGCAGCCGCGCAGCGGCGGATGAGGGTCGCGGGATTTCGGAGGAAGCGTGGGAGGCGGGCGACCAGCCCGCCATCAGTTGCGAGCGTTCCGACGTCTTCCCCCCTGGAGGGGGAAGACAGACCGCGCAGCGGTCAGATGAGGGGGACGACCGCCGCTGCATGGAAGAGGAGGCGGCGGAATTCGCGTCCGACGCCGATCATCCCCCTCATCCGGCCCTTCGGGCCACCTTCCCCCTCCAGGGGGGAAGGGCGTTGCAGACCCAGGTCACTTCCGACGAATCGCTCTCCGCCCGCCTGGAGGCGATGGACCTCGCGGACATCACCGCACAGGCCCCGGCCCCAGTTCCGGAGCCGCTCGGACCGATCCGTCGCCGCCTGCCGCGCCGGCTGTTCTTCCGGCCCGCGCCCCCGGCGATCGAGACGCCTGAGCCGCAAACCGAGCCGGATGCCGAGCCCGAACACGAGCAAGAGCACGAGCCCGCCTGGACGTACACGCCCCAGGTCGAGCCGACTGGTTCGTCGCGGCGGTTCGTGGCCGACACCAGCTATGGCTTCGAGCCGTTCGATGCGGCTCCCGGATTCGCTCCTTCGAGCCCGGCCGCGACGTCGTCCCCCGCGCAGGCGGCGACGGCTCCGCAGGCTCGCCGCGCGGCGGTCTACGAGGAGGAGCCCGAGACCTTCGACCCGACTCGGGCCCGACGGTCGCAGGCCGAGGAGCCCTGGGTCCTCCCCTCGGTCCAGGACGTGCTGGGCGCCAGCGCCCGACGGGTCCGCGAGCGTGAGGCCGCCGGGCCCATCCCGAAGCCCTCGGCGCGGTTCGCGAAGCCCGCGCCGACCCGACCCACGCCGCCCTCGCACTGGAGCGCGCCGTCCTGGCTCGTGGGTCCGCCCGCCCTGGCGCTGCTGCTGGGCGTCGGCGGTCTGCTGGGCCTCGGCGCCTGGCGGCAGGCGAGCGTCTCGCACAACGCGGCGACGGTCATCCGGTCGACGGCCGGATTCCGCCGGGGGACCGACAAGGAACGAGCGCTGGCCAAGGGAATCGAGCCGCCGTCCCCCTCGTGGTGGGGAGCCTCGCCGGCGCACCTGGCGCAGTGGGGCGTCTACCTGGACGGGACCCGCGTTGAGAACGAGTTCGAGACGACCGCCCCGGCGATGCTGGAGGCCGCCGCCGCGGCCTCGCCGCTGGAGCCCGTCGCCCGGTTGACCCTGGCCCGAGGCCGCGGCGAAGGGACGCCCACCGTGGGGCTCAGTCGAGACGCCGTCGGCCTGGCCTGGACCGGCCGCACCCTTCACAAGGCGGGTAAGAACGCCGAGGCCGTCCGCGTCTACCGCCGAGCCCTGGAGATCGCCGCGCGGACCCGCCCCGACTCCTCGAGCCCGCTGACCTACAGCAACGACAAGGACGTCCCCCGCTACCTGCTGCCGGGCGAGGCCCTGGCCGCGGCCGTCGTGGCGGACCTCGCGGCCGACGCCTCCTGGTCGTATCGCGACTGGTCCGAGGCCGTCCCCGAATCGGGCGTCTCCGCCCTGGCCGTCGCCCGCATGCTCAAGAAGCAAGGAAAGCCGGAAGCCGACGCGATCCTCAAACGGATCCTTGAGCGCGCCGAGGCTGAGGCCCGCGGCCGCGCCGAGGCCGCCGACAGACCGTCCGACGACCCCGAGGCCGAGGCCGTCTCCATCGCCGTGGCGGCCGAGGCCCTGGCGCTTCGGGCCGACTGGAAAGAGGCCGAGCACCGCTACCGAGCGGCCATCGACCTCATGCCCGACCACCGCATCCGGCGGTCGTGGTGGTTCAATCTCGCGGACGTCGCGCTGAAGATCGGCGACGACGACCAGCACCGCGCGGCGCTCGACGAGGCCCTGGCCTCGACCGCCGCCGACGATGTCAGCCGCCGCGCCTTGCAGCTTCAGGGCGGCCCCGCGACTCGATCAGGGACGAACCGCCTGGGGTCCGCGGGCCCCAAGGCGAATTGATGGATCAAACCACAGGGCGCGAATCCTCTCCACGCTCCCAAGGAAGACCGACCATGGCGACCCCCGACCGGCCGTCTCCAACCCCCGAACCCGCGGCCGACGCCTCCCCAAGCCTGCTGGACGACCTGCTGCGCCGGGTCGGCGACCCGGCGGAACGACCGGCGGTCCTGGCCATAGTCGCCTGCATCGCCCTGGTCCTTCTGGCCTTTCGCGACGCCCTGGGCGAATTCAAGTACGCCTGGACGACCGACGACAACTACGGCCACGGCCCGCTGGTGCCGCTGCTGAGCCTCTACTTCGCCGCGCAGGTCTTCCGTCGTGAAGGCCCTCTGCCGGCGGCCGCGGGACGGTCGGGCCTCTGGCTGGGAGGTCTCCTGCTGGGAGCCTCGCTGACGGTCAACGCGGTCACCCTGCCGCTGCCGATCCCGTTCCTGGGCGAGTTGGCGTTCCTGGGCGCCCTGACCGGGGCGTTCACGATGATCGCCGGCCCGGCGGCCCTGCGGCGCTACTGGTTCCCCTTCGCCTTCCTGATCTTCATGGTCCCGCTGCCGATCGCGCTCTACTCGCGGATCGCCTCGCCGTTGCAGTTGATGGCCAGCCGGGTGGCGTCCGGCTTCATGAACGCCACCGGCGTGCCGGTGCTCTGCGAAGGGAACCGGATGACGCTCCCCGGCGGGGTGCAGATGTTCGTCGCCGAGGCGTGCAGCGGCATGCGGCAGCTCACCGGCTTCCTGGCCCTGGCGGCGGCGGTGGCCTACCTGGCTCGGCGGCCGGCCTGGTATCGGGCGGTCGTGGTCCTCTCGGCCCTGCCGATCGCCCTGTTCGCCAACACCACGCGGGTCGTGGCCACCGGCTACATCATGCACTACATCGACCCCCGCTACGCCGAGGGCGCCTTCCACACGATGGAGGGCGTTCTGCTGATGGGGATGGGCCTGCTGCTGCTGAACTCGGTCTGCATGCTGATGGACCTCTTCTGCGGCAACGACGGAGCCTCGCCGCCGACCGATTCCAACTCGTCGGGGACGGGCGCCGATCCCGAGCCGACGGCCGCCGCGTCGGGCCGTCCCAGGCTGGCGGGCGCCGAGGGCTGGTCGGGACGGATCTCGCCGAAGCTGTCGCTGGGCGCCGCCCGGAAGGAGCTGTCATGACGACCCTGAAACGCTGCGGCGTCTGCGCCGCGATGCTGGCGCTGGGCCTGGCGGCCCGCGCCGGGCTGGAACGGCTGGACGCCACCGAAAGACCGCCGTTGCAGCGGCCGCTGACCTCGCTGCCGATGGACCTGCCGGGCTGGGTGGGCCGCGACGTCCCGGTCGCCCCGAGCATCGTCGAGCGCGCCCAGACGACCGAGTACCTCAACCGCGAGTACGAGAGCCTCCGCCGTCCCGGCCTGAAGTTCACGCTCTGGATCAACTACTCCGAGTTCGGCACCAACCTGCGCCACACCCCGGACATCTGCCTCCCCTCCAGCGGATGGGAGAAGGTGGAGTCCCTGACCCGCGAGCTGCAATTCCCCGCCGACGACGCCCGCGACCTGACGATCACCCGTCTGGGCTACGCGCAGGGGGACCTTGTGAAGCATGTGGGATTCTGGTACTACATTTTCGGAGCAGGGAAGCTGGAGAATTACGTCCGACGGTTCCCGGTCACCAGTCGCAGCAGCCACGGCAGGACCACTCGCGGGTCCTCGATGACCGTCGAGGTGTTCTACCCGGGCGCCGCCGATCCCGACGCCGTCGCCCTTGGCGAATTCGCCCGGGAGCTGCTCGCCGCGCTTGAGCCGATCCTGCCGGCCGACCGGGCGGAATATCACGTCCCCTAAGTCGGCCAACGACCAGGGAATGGAAGGAAAGTGGGGGCGGCCCCAGGGGTCGCCGGCCCAGTTGCGATGCGCTGCACCGGAGGCACTGGATCGAGATGAAACGCGCCCTGATCACCGGCATCACCGGACAAGACGGCTCCTACCTGGCTGAGTTCCTCCTGGCCAAGCCCGACTATGAGGTTCACGGCCTGGTCCGACGGTCGAGCACGCTGAACCGCCAGCGGATCGACCACCTGTCGCGCGAGAACCCGGTCGCCGCCGAGCGCCTGCATCTGCACTACGCCGACCTGGCCGACGCCTCCTGCCTGTCGTCGATCCTGGAAGAGGTCGAGCCCGACGAGGTCTACAACCTCGGCGCCCAGAGCCACGTCCGGGTCTCGTTCGACCAGCCCTTGTACACGGCCGACGTCGTCGGCCTGGGGACGCTCCGGCTGCTGGAGGCCGTCCGCGTTCTGAACCGTCGCCGGCCGGTGAAGTTCTATCAGGCGTCCAGCTCCGAGATGTTCGGCGCGGCCCCGGCCCCGCAGGGCCCGAACACCCCGTTCCACCCCCGCAGCCCTTACGCCGTGGCCAAGCTCTACGCCCACTGGCAGACGATCAACTACCGCGAGGCCTACAACCTGTTCGCCTGCTCGGGCATCCTCTTCAACCACGAGAGCCCCCGCCGCGGCGAATCGTTCGTCACCCGCAAGGTCACGCTGGGCGCGGCCCGAATCAAGGAAGGGCTGCAAAAGCGGCTGGTGATGGGCAACCTGGACGCCAAGCGCGACTGGGGCTTCGCCGGCGACTACGTCCGCGCCATGTGGATGATGCTCCAGCAGGAGAAGCCCGACGACTACATCGTCGCCACCGGCGAGACCTACTCCATCCACGAGCTGCTGGAGAAGGCCTTCAGCCTCGTCGACCTCGACTACCGCGACTTCGTCGAATTCGACGAACGCTACACCCGCCCCTCCGAGGTCGACGTCCTCCAGGGCGACGCGACCAAGGCCCGCGAAGTCCTCGGCTGGAAGCCCGAGGTCGACTTCCACGGCCTCGTGAAAATGATGATCGACCACGACCTGGAACTCGCCCGCCGCGAGAAGCACGCCCGCTCCTTCCCGGGAGCGTAACCGCCGCTTTCGCCGTCTCAAAGTCAAGTCGCGATAGCCCTCCTACCTCGCGGGGGGGCTAGGATGCCGCCCTGTCAACCGAGGGCGGTTTGATCCTTGATCGTCCACGTCGTGGGCCGCTAGACCGATTTCCAAGAAGGTGTATCTCGGTATCCGGAATGCGATAGGTAGTTGCGGCATTCCCCGGGCGGGAACTCGTCGACGAGGCGGCCCAGCAGCCGCCACAGGCCGTCGACGGTCCGCTCGCCGGCCTTGCGCAGCAGGGCCTTGAGCTTGGAGAAGGCT